>JAAYUR010000041.1 GCA_012517645.1 Treponema sp. | reverse complement strand
TATGCCATACTCCTCGCGCGGTCCGCGGCCTCCCGATTCCCGGATCGCCCTGGAACATACCTGGAGGAGCATCGTGTACAAGCCCGTGGATCCCAAGGTCAGCTTTCCGAAGATGGAGGAGGAGGTTCTCCGCTTCTGGAACGAAAACCGCGTCTTCGAGAAGTCCGTGGACCAGCGTCTCGGCAAGGAGGAGTACGTCTTCTTCGACGGCCCCCCCTTCGCCACCGGACTTCCGCACTTCGGCCACTTCGTACCGGGGACCATCAAGGACATCATACCTCGCTACCAGACCATGAAGGGGAAGCGGGTGGAGCGCCGATTCGGCTGGGATTGCCACGGCCTGCCCGTGGAGAACCTGATCGAGAAGGAGCTGGGACTCAACTCCAAGACGGACATCGAGAAGTACGGAATCCCCGAGTTCAACGAAGCATGCCGGGCCTCGGTGCTGCGCTACGTAAAGGAATGGCGGACCATCATGACCCGGGCGGGGCGCTGGGTCGACTTCGACAACGACTACAAGACCATGGACCCGGACTACATGGAGTCCATCTGGTGGGTGGTCAAGGCGCTCTGGGAGAAGGGCCTTGTCTACGAGGGCCACTACATCCTGCCCTACTGTCCCCGCTGCTCCACGGTCCTGTCCAACCACGAGCTCCAGCTGGGAGGCTACAAGGACGTCCACGACCCGGCCATCACGGTGCGGTTCAAGGTGCGCTCGGTGCCCAAGGGCTTCCACGACCCCTCCCTGGCGGACGGCTCGGCCTACCTGGTCGCATGGACCACGACCCCCTGGACCCTCCCGTCCAACCTGGCCCTGACCCTGGGCCCCGATGTGGATTACGTCTGCGTCCGGGACGGGTCGGAGCGCTACGTCCTGGCGGAGGCCCGCCTTTCCGCGTACTACAAGGACCCGGCGGCCCTGGAGATCCTCTGGAAAAAGAAAGGCTCCGAGCTCAAGGGGATCGAGTACGAACCCTTGTTCCCCTACTTCGAGCATACCAGGGCGGAGGGCTCCTTCCGGACCTTCAACGCCGATTACGTCACCACCGAGGACGGAACGGGCATCGTCCACACGGCCCCGGGCTTCGGAGAGGACGACTATCAGACCCTCAAGGGCACGGGGATCCCCACGGTCTGCCCGGTGGACGCGGAGTGCCGCTTCACCGGGGAGGTCTCCGACTTCAAGGGGATCTTCGTCAAGGACGCGGACAAGCCCATCATCGAGCGGCTCAAGGCGGAGGGCAAGCTCGTCAAGCGGGAGCAGTACCTCCACGCCTACCCCCACTGCTGGCGCTGCGAGAGCCCCCTGATCTACCGGGCCGTAGGGTCCTGGTTCGTAAAGATCGACCCCATAAAGCCCATGATGCTGGACGCCAACTCCCGGATCCGCTGGGTTCCGGGGCACATCCAGACGGGCCGTTTCGGGAAGTGGCTGGAGAACGCCCGAGACTGGGCCATCAGCCGCAACCGCTACTGGGGCAACCCCCTGCCGATCTGGAAGTGCGACTCCTGCGATTCCGTCGTCTGCGTCGGCAGCCGGGCGGAGCTCAAGGACCTGTCAGGCGCGGAGCCCTCGGACCTCCACAAGCACTTCGTGGACGGGATCACCTGGAAGTGCTCCTGCGGGGGGACGATGCGCCGCATCCCCGAGGTCCTGGACTGCTGGTTCGAGTCGGGTTCCATGCCCTACGCCCAGGTCCACTACCCCTTCGAGAACAAGGCCCGCTTCGAGGCGAATTTCCCCGCGGATTTCATCTGCGAGGGCCTGGAC
>JAAYUR010000243.1 GCA_012517645.1 Treponema sp. | reverse complement strand
TGGCCGTCCTGGTCTCGGACGTCCTGATCCGCGACCTCCAGGAGGAGGGTTTCTTCGTCCAGCTCATGAACGTGGGGGACGGGATCGTCCAGGTCCGCAAGGACGACATCGCCTTTTCCCTGGAACGCAAGGGCTCCGAGCTGACTCTGCGCATGGACCCCTCGGACGCGATCTTCGTGAAAACGGCCCTGTTCGAGGCCGTGGCACAGCTCAACCAGAGATTCGAGGAACTGCGGAAGAATCTCGACCCCAAGCGGCTGACCGAAGGACTGGATGAGGAGGGGGGACGAGTAAATCCCGGATTCCGGGAAGCTCTGTCCCCGGACTGCATCGTCCTAAACTTGAAAGGTACGGACAAGGAATCGGTCATCACGGAGCTGGTGGACCGGCTTGCCTCGAAAGGTCTTTTGGGGGACCGGGCCATGGTCCTGCGGGACGTCCTGGATCGGGAGAAATCCATGAGCACGGGGATGCAGCACGGCATCGCCCTTCCCCACGCAAAGACCGAAGGGGTGACCCGCATCGTGGCGGCCCTGGGCCTAAAGCCCGAGGGGGTCGAGTTCCAGTCCCTGGACGGTGAACCCGCCCGGGTGATCCTGCTCCTGGTCTCCCCCAGCAAGCAGGCGGGGCCCCATATCCAGGTCCTGGCCTCCGCGGCGGCCCTGCTGAACGACGAGATCCGCAGGGCGGATCTGCTTTCCGCCCAGAGCGTCGAGGAAGCCTCGGTGATCCTTGGGCTGAGTTCCAGGAAGATCCCGGACCGGGATTGACGGCAGGTCTTCCCGCTCATTCCCACCAGGTCCGGGCGGTGAAATCCGGACGGATAGAGGCGCCGGAGTGCCGGATGACCGAAGCGGTGCGGCGTTTGGGAAAGAGCGGGGCTAGGCGCCGTTCGAAGAGCTCCAGGGTGGTACCCTTGGCCACATCCTCGTCGAAGAGCAGGGCCGTACCATCCCGGTAGGAGGACAGGAAGACTTCATCCGAAAGGGATACGATGGGAGCGTCGTCCTTTCTCTTGAACATGCTGAACCGTATAAAGTAGAGGGGTGCGCCCAAATATTCCGCCAGCAGAAGACCGGGAAGGATGGAACCGTGGGCCGCTCCCACCACGATGTCCGGCCTGCATTCCGAGAGGATACGATCCGCAAGAGCCCGGATCTTGACCGGGTCCGACGCCCGCCAGGTGTACTTGTCCCGGATTCCCGTGTAGACGAAGTCGCGGACCAGGACCGGCAGTCTCCGGAGCAGGGATTCCGACATACCGCGGATCCCGGGATCCAGGCGAGCGACCGCCCGGGCAAGCTCCACCCCGTCCCTGTATAGGTTGTTGGCTCGCTCCAATTCCCCCAGGGGATAGCGAAGGTTGTACTTCCGTGCTTCCGCCAGGTCGTAGTAGACCGTGGGGTGCAGGGGCAGGCCGTGCTCGACGCAGATCTTGTAGTTGAGAAGGACATTGACCAGGGCGGGCGCCCGCACGTAGAGACGGACGCAGAACTCCCAGAAGGGATCCCCCGCCTCCTTGGGGACAGTCCCCGCCCCCTCCCGCTTCAGGATGGTTTCGACCCCCTCCGCCGCCTGCGCCACGAGGTCCGCGAAGGTCTCCTCGAAATCCATGGCCCCGGGCGGCTCGTCCCAGTCCGCGTAGAGGTATCGGTCCAGCATGGAGAGAGTATACCCGTCTCCCGAAGCGCCCGCAACGAACAGGATGGGACTGACGCGAACCCGCCTTTGCTGGTACAATTCCGTTCCACAGCGACACGCGCTCCCGGGGCGTGGGACGCCCTCGGGAGGACCGCAGGGGAGGCCGTACATGAAGATCGCGATGTATGAGCGGGACGGGGTTCGGGGAATCGCCGTACTGAGTCCAGAGGGGCTTAGGGGCGTTCCGGAGGGAGGCCCGGGATGGCCCGGGGATCTGGATTCCCTGATCGAGCGGGGAGCGGATCTTCGGGAGGTCGGAGACCGTCTGGCCTCGGCTCCCGTCCTGGATCCCGAGGGGATTTCCTACCTGCCCCCCCTGGGACGGCCCTCCAAGATACTCTGCATCGGGCTCAACTACCGGGACCACTCCACGGAGACCGGACTCAAGCTGCCCGACTATCCGGCCGTGTTCGCCCGGTTCCCCTCCTGCCTGGTCGGCCACGGTCGGCCCCTGGTGAAACCGGCGGTCTCCGACCAGTTCGACTACGAGGGAGAGCTCGTTGCCGTGATCGGCCGTCGCGCCCGGAACGTCCAGCGGGAAGAGGCTCTCGATGTCGTGGTGGGTTACTCGGCCTTCAACGAGGCCTCGGTGCGGGACTACCAAATGAGGACCAGCCAGTGGACCGTGGGCAAGAACTTCGACGGGACCGGGGCTTTCGGGCCCGTCCTGGTCACGCCGGACGAGCTTCCTCCGGGAGCCCGGGGGGTTCGGATCCGGACCCTGCTGAACGGCCGGACCGTCCAGGACGGCACCACCTCGGACATGGTTTTCGACGTGGCGGACCTG
>JAAYUR010000382.1 GCA_012517645.1 Treponema sp. | reverse complement strand
TCGTCAGCCTTGTCCGGGCCGATCCTCCAGGATCACGCCCAGGTGCCTCTGGGGGTAGGTCTTGAGCATGGCCACGGCGTTCCGTCGGGTGTTGTAGACGAAGCCGCCGTTCCAATACTCCAGGGCCGCGAAGAGGGCGTTGCCTCCGTCGTTGTCGTCCGAGGCTTCCGTGCGGAAGGAGACATACTCCGCGAGTCCCTCGAAATCCTGGGCGGCCAGCTTCTCCAGCCGGCGGCGGTTGAAATCGTTCCAGACCTCGAGATCCTTGAACCCCTCCCCCTCGTCCTGCACGATCAGGTGGGCATGGGACGGGTCGAATTCGTACCAGACCCGGACCTTTTTTTCGGGGTTGCACTTATTACCGTGCTTGACGGCGTTCTTGATGATCTCCGAGATCTGCTGTTCCAGAAGATTTATTTCCTTGATCTCCAGCGGGGCCGACTGGACGATCAGCAGGGTAAAATACCGGATCTGCCGGTAGTCGGAGGGGAACTCCTTGTACAACATGCTGGACTTCTCGAACAGGGGGCTATTCTCGTCGACCCGTATCTCGTGGATGCCCGAAAGATAGGTGGTGTCCGCCGAATCCATGGATCAGTCCTCCATCCGCAGGATGGCTTCCTCGATGCTGTTCATGATTGGGAAATACCCCATGAGCTTGGTGAGCTCGATCACCTTCTTGACGGAGCCGTGAATGTTCGTGATCGCCAGCTTGTCGCCCTGCTTCTTTATCGTGGAACAGATATAGATGAGGGCTCCGATCCCGCTGGAATCTATGTAATCCACGTTTTCCAGGTTTATTATGAACCGTTCAACCTTCTTCTCCAGCATCTTCATCACGAGTTCCTTGAGCTTGTACGAATTGTACAAGTCCATCTCCCCGTTGACGTCGATGATGTAGTTGGTACCCGTCTTGCGAATCTTCAATTCCATGGTACCCAGGCCCTCCTTAGCAAGAAATCGGGCATATCCCCGGCCCCTACCTCTTCATCTTAAGCACCAGAACGGTCTGATCGTCGTGCTGGCGTGTATCCCCCGCGAAGTTCGCAAGATCGGCCCGGATCCTCAAGGCCGCCTCCCGGGCGGACATGTCCCGGCATCTCAGCAGGGAAGCCCCCAGGTTCTTGCGCCCGAACTGGCGTCCCTGGCCGTTCATGGCCTCCACGACCCCGTCGGTGTACATCAGGAGCATGTCCCCGGCTTGCAGTTTTAGGGACCTCTTGGCGAAGTTCGTTCCCCTCTCCACCCCGATGGGTATGCTCTTCAGTTCGACGGACTCGATGCCGTCCTCTCCGGCCCAATAGATCAGCAGGGGCTGGTGCCCGGCGTTCGCATACTCCAGGTCTCCGGTCGCCAGGTTCAGGTCCACGAGACCCAGGGTAGCGTAGTGATCCATCTCGATCTTACCGGTTATGCCCCGGTTGATCCAGGATAACATGGTCGAGGCGTCCTTGTCCGTGTTCGCCACCAGGTGCAGGATCGACCGCACCATGACCATGACCAGGGCCGCCGCGACCCCCTTGCCGGCCACATCCCCGACGGCCAGGAGCAGCCTGTCCTTCCTGGTTTGCAGGATGTCGAAGTAGTCGCCGCTGACCCCGATGGCCGGGGCCGTGAAAGCGCCCAGGGAGGCGGTCGGGAAATCCGGGAGTTTCTTGGGAACGATGAGACCTTGGATCTCCGCGGCGATGTTCGCAGCCCGCTCCCGCTCGCTCCGCTCCCGGGCTTCCTGGAAGGAAAAGAAATTGCTGACCTGCAGGGCGCCGAAGTTGGCCAGGGTCTTGAGGTGATCGAACTGGCCCTCCGTAAAGGGTTCCCGACCCGGAAGCCTCTCCACCGCGAGGACACCGATCACCGTATCCTCCACCAGCAGGGGAACCGCCATCAGGGACCCGACCCGGAGGAAATCCTCGGGACCGTTGACCACGATCCGCCCGTCCGCCTCCGCGGAGGGAGCGAAGACCGGCTTCCCGGATTTGGCGGCCTCGCCGAACAAGGTCTCCCCGAGCTTGAACTGGGCGTGCCGGACGAAGGCCTCCACCCTCTCCCGTTTCCGGGGAAGGTCCTCGGGGAGCCTGAAGGGAGGAGGAAAGCTACCCCGGACGGTTCTGACGCTCACGACATCCTCGAACTCGTCCACCAATAGAATCGCGCAGCCGTCCGCGTCCGTTTCCGCCGTCACCACCCGTGCCATCCCGTCCAACATGTCCGTCACGGCAAAGGACTTTCGCATCGCGGATCCGGTTTCTACGGCCAGGTTGTAGATCGAATCCACCGCTCCCTCGTAGTAGTCCAAGGCGCGGACAAGCTGGCCTTCATGGGTTTCCAGTTGAATGAACGCCGTTCCCAGGGGCCAGAAATAGAATAAGGGAACGGCGAGCTTGTGGAACAAGACTTGACCGTATCCCAGGAAAAATGCGGCGGCGGCGTATGCGGCTCCGAAGGAGGCCGCAAGGGTGCCCACGCTCAAAACCTGGCGATCCAGGGTCCTGCTTCGCAGGGCCAGGAGCCCGGCCAGGGCTGCGGAATCCAGGGCCGGAATGAGACTGAAGGGGGAGAAGGTCAGGGAAGGCAGGAAGGGTCGGGCATAGTCTACCAGGTACAGGATAGCGGCGGCCAGGTTCAAGACGGCGACGCCCGCAGAAACCGATCGGTCCCGCAGGGGAGCGGCGGCAAGGTACGTCAGGGCCGCGAAGACAAAAAGGTCAGAGACCATGTAGACCTGGGGGACCGGGAAGAACGCGAAGACAAGGTCCCGAGTCCCCTGAAGCGCGAACAGGTAAAAATAGCCCGAGGTAAGCCCCTCGGTGTCGCGCTTTCGCACATAGAGGAATACGATGCACATTCCGAGCAGAACGATAAGTTTTACCGGCAGCGGGGATTCGAGAATCTGCTCGAACGATGGAATGTTCATTGCGAACCCTCGGGAATCTTGCGGAGAACTCCGGGACGGATCCGGGGGATCGCCCGATAAAAGGTACGAAAAAGTCTATCACCCGCACAAACCGGGGTCAAGCCAATTCGGGATCACCTCATTAGTGTTAAGAACCTTGTGCTGACTGAGAGCCGCAAGCCCGCAGACCGGGTTATTATAGCCGCCGGATCGACCGGACAGCCTGCGGGTACGAATAGCACAAGCTTCGTAACACTAGGATCATCCTTCCTTAGTTGTCGGTTCAAGGTTCCCGAAAGCTTAATAGGGTCTCGAACGAAGCCAATATGGATAAACGGACCCTCGGAGGCATCAAGGTCGCCCGGGGATCAACGGATAGAGGCTCTGTAATATTCATAAATCCGGAAAAAGTCCCGCTCCGCGGGTCCCTCGGGCATGGGCATTCGCACGGAAAAGCCGATCTCCCAGGCCCCCTCCTTCTGCCGGATCCACCGGACTTCCGAGGGCAGGGGGAAGGGTTCCACATCGATTTCGGAAAATGAAAGGACCGGCACCACGGGGTCCCCTTCGGCCAATCTCGGGTTCTCCCGGAACACAGCCCGGAACCCGCGGGCCGAAACATCCGCCCCGTATCCGTACAGGGAGGGTACCAAACCTGCCCGGGCGAAGCCTCGGTTTCTGTCCGCATCTCGGCGGTCCCGGTTCATGATTCGTCCTCCGCGAGGGGTAGTTCCTCCAGGTCCTCCGACCAGGCTTCCGAGGCCAGAGGCGCGGACAGGACGACCCGGGTTCCGCGAACCATACCGGAATACCAGGGGCAGGGACTCCGGTCCCGGTCTATGAAGCCCAAGGAAAATCCAGGGAAGGTCTTGCGGGCCGCCAGGAGTCCCAGACCGAAGCGTCCGTTTCCGTGCTTGAGCCTGTATTCCGCGAACATTTCCGACCTCGGATCGATCCTGTCCGGGGGGATGTCCAAACGGTACGGAAGACGGTTCGGATCGAATCCTCGGCCGGAGTCGAGGATTTCTATCTGGAGGCGGTTATCGGATATGGAGTATCGAAGCTCTACCTCCTCCCGTACGCCCCGTTCCCGGTGCGCCCGGATGGAATTAGAGAGTAACTCCAGCACGGAAAAAGCCGCCAACTCGGAGTTAAGCGGAAGAGGCGGAAGCTTGACCGACCGAACGGCATCGACCACCTGACGGAACTCCTGGTTGGGGGCGAACCGCAACGTCAGTTCGAGACTTTTCTGTTCCCCGAATTCGAGATACGGAGTCATGTCATACCGCGCCCGGATACCTGGGCATCCGGACTTTCCTGCCCTACTTTTTGGATACAATATTACTATATCGGCTTTCGTCGCCTTTCACAAGCATCGGGAATTGTCACGAACTTTGTGAAGACTCCGCAGTATTTTAGGCTATACTCCTTCGGGGAGGCCGGGCATGATCGCCTTGTACGTACGAATTGATTACCACGGGCAGCATCGGCGCATTGATCCCCGGGGGGCGGAAGGGCTCGTTCGCCGGATGGAGGAGACCGCCGCGGAGTATGGAGCCCGACCGACCGGAAGGGATCATCCCTTCGTGGCCGTGTTCGATTCGGATTCGATATTCTGGCGTCTCCAGGCGATCGAAGCGCTCCTGGCCTTCCGCTCCCTACTGAGGGAACGCTTCGACGGAACCATGGATTTCTTCGTCGCCCTGCACGAGGCGGCGGATGAGGAGACCTTGAGGGCGGACATGGACCGAGCATGGGCGGAAGCCGACAGTCCTGAAGACGCATGGCTAAGCCCCGCGGCGGCCCGGGAGACCCAAGGGTACCTCAACCTCGACGACTCGGGATCCGGAATTCGTCGCGTTCTTGGGCCCGCCTACAGGCTGGACGGCCTTTCGCTGAGCGCCCAGGAGTTCTACCGACGGGAGACCGCGGCGGCGGCCCTTTCCGAGATGATCGGAGAACTTGTGGTCGGCGGAGAGAAATGTGTCCTCATCCTTCGAGGGGCTGCGGGTACCGGGAAAAAAGCCACCGTGGCGCGGGCCCTGGACTCCCTGGGATACTCCCCCGACCGCTTTCTGACCCTCCGGGGCGGAACCGTAAACCCCCGGCCCTTCGATCCTCTGGCCTGCGGGATCACCGAGGATTTCCTTGCCGAAAACCGAGTCAACCTCAGCCCCGCCGAATATAAACTCTACGAACGCCTCCTGCCGGCATACGGGTACGTGTTCTCAAGCCCGTTCCGCGCCGTGCTGGCGCCGGTCATGGAGACCGGCTACCGTCTGTTTATCGGCCTAGTACTGAGGGCCTACGCCCGGGGCATGACGCGATCCGGCTTTCCGCCCATCCTGGTCTGCGAAAACCTGCATCGCTTCTCCGCCGAAAGCCTGGACCTTCTGGGAGAGATGCTTGTATCCTCGGATATCAGGATCGTCGCGACCACCTCTCGCAGCTGTCCGCCGACCTGGCCGGAATACGCGATCCTGGAATGGGACCTGCCCCCGCCGGATTTTGAGGAATACTCGGGCAAGCTCTCGGAAGTCCTGCCCGGCTCGACCGCGGAAACGCGAAAATCCCTGTTCTCCCGGGCCCGGGGAGACCTCCCCCTTCTGTACCGCTGCGCCCTCCTCGAGAGAGAGAAGGGTTCCGGCCCTCCCCCGTCCGAGGCCGTTTTGGGCCTGATGCCCCGCGAAGCGGCTGCGGCGCTCTACGCGGTCAGCCTCTGCGAAAACGTACTGGATATTCCGCGGTTCCAAGAGTTCCTGGAGAGCCTGGGGCTCCGGAAAACGGCCCGAGGGATCGTCCTGGAACTTCTGAGCAGAACCGGATACCTTTCCGGCCCGGGCCCTCGGAACGCCTCCAGGATGTCGAACCGGAGGCTGGCCGCCTTTGTTGGTCCGAACTCCAAGCGGATCGAGGTCTTCTTGGCGGAATACCTGACCCATTTATATAGAAACAGGGAAGCCTACCCGTCCCTGGGGCTCCTTGCGGCCACGCGGGAATTCGCCGGCCCCGATCGGCCCCGTTTCGAGATCGACTGCGTCCTATCCGACGCCCTGGAGGATCCCCAGGATCAATCCCGGCAGGTTTACAAGGAGGTTCTTCCTGCCCTGCGGAAGCTCCGGGAGCTCGCGGCCTGCCTGGTCTCCGGGGACGAGTCCCGGGCCGCAGCTCGCATGGAGGAGCTGGAGGAGCCCGAGAACCGCTCCACCCTTCCCCCGGGCCTACCCTACCTGTTTAAGGCTGAACTCCGCCTGGCCCGCCGGGAATTCCCCGAGGCCGCGAAGAACGCAAAGGAAGCTCTCCTCTCCGCCCGCAGGGAGCCACAGCCCAAGCTGGAGGCGCGCTGTCACCGCATCCTGGGTCTCTGCTCCCTCGCGAGGGAACGGCCGGAGGAGGCGATCGAGTACTTCGAGAACGCCCATGACATCTCCGGTTCCGCCCGGGACGATTACGAGCGACTCCTCTGCCGATGGTTCACAACCCTCGCCTTGTTCACCTCCGGCCGGCTGGACAAGGCTCTGAAGGCCGTAACGGACGCGGAATCGGCAGCCCAGGTGGTATTCCGACGGGACTGGGAGGCGGCCTGCGTCTTCCTTCGCGGGAGGATCCATTTTGAGATCGGCCGCTACGAAGAAGCCCGGTCCTGTTTCGAGGGAATGCGCTCGATAACCCGAGCCTACGGGTTCGCCGAGGCCGGGCTGCGGGCGGAGATCTGGGATGCCCGGGCTCTTGCCTACACAGGAAGCTTGGAGACCGCCGAGGCCGTCCTTTCCCGCCCTGGTCAGGACAAGGAGGCGCGTTTCTTCCGGGCGGAGCTAGGCTTCCTCCGGGGCGACCCCGCCGATGCGGCCGGGATTCTGGAAGACATGTCCCCGTGGGTACACGGATCCTTCGATCCGGCGGAGAAGTTATTCTGGGATTCCGGGTACCGGGGGATCGAGCGGAGGGCCTTCGGGGCGTCCGCATTCCATCCCTTCGACGAGGATCTCCGGTCCGCGTATGCGTGCTTCGCCCGGGGCCTCGCGGCCAGGGAAGGCTCCTGGGCCCTTCGGCTGTACCGTATGACCCGGGAGGAAAAGCTCTCGACCGAGCATCCGGCCTTCTCCACCTACCTCTTCTTCTGTTTCCTGCTCCTGGAGCGTCTTGCGGAGCCGCCCCTGGACAAGGCTACCGTACTGTCCCGGGCCTTCAAGTACTTGCAGGAACGAGCCGGACGAATCGAGGACGCCGGTACGGGATCCGATTTCCTGGAACGGAACCTTTGGAACCGCCGTCTTGTGGAAGCGGCCCGAAGGTATAAGTTTCTGTGACCAAGGAAGCGATACCCCCCTCGGCCCGGGGCCTCGACGCCGCGGTCTACCACGCGGCACCGGGCATGAACCGCCACCTACTTGCCGAGCTCGGGGATTGGGACCGACAGGACGGAGACCTGTTCCTTCGGTCCGGCCCGATCCTGCCCGTTCGGTGGGTCCGCAACGTATGGCTGCGCCCCTTCCTCCTGGAATTCGGCTCCCTGGGCGAGGCGGCCGCAGCCCTCCGGTCGGTCCAGCGGAACTGGGCTCCCTGCCCCCAACGGCTTTACCGGAGAACCGCATTATTGACGCAAAAGCTCCCGCCCCTGCCCGGGAAACCCAAGGTCTTCCCCTTCGACCCGCCTTCGGCTCCCATGGGAGCCTTCACCCTCCTGGACGAAGGAGTCCTCCTGGGATCCGCTGCGTGCTCGAGTCCCTTCCCCAACGGGGAGCTTCGGTTCCAGGAAGACCGGGAAGGCCCTCCCAGCCGGGCCTACCGGAAACTCTGGGAAGCCCTGGTCCTGGCGGGAACACGGCCGGGGCCGGGGAATCGCTGCCTGGACGCGGGAGCGTCGCCGGGGGGCTGGACCTGGGCCCTGGCCGGCCTGGGTGCCGCCGTGCTGGCCGTCGACCGGGCGCCCCTAGACCCCCGCGTCGCCGCCCTACCGGGGGTCGAGTTTCGGAAAGGCAACGCATTCTCTTTAAGGCCCGAAGAAGTGGGACCCGTGGATTGGCTTTTCTCAGACGTGATCTGCTATCCTCCCGTGCTGTACGAATGGGTGGAACGGTGGGTGGCCGCCGGTCTTGCCCGGAACTTCATCTGCACCATCAAGATGCAGGGCGAGGAATACGACCGCGCCAGCACGGACCGTTTCGCCGCGATTCCGGGAAGCCGTATCGTGCACCTGTGGCACAACAAGCATGAGCTGACTTGGATGTTGATCAGGTAACAAGAGCCAGGAACCAGTAGCTCATTAGTGTTACGAAGCTTGTCCTGACGCAAGCAAATATTGAGAAATAGAGCGGTATCGAACCGGGAGAGATTCACACTCCCGGGAGGTACCTATGGATCTGTATCCCTTTTGTCCCAATCCTGCATGTAGACTCCATGGAG
>JAAYUR010000261.1 GCA_012517645.1 Treponema sp. | reverse complement strand
GTTCGTGGATGGGCCAGGCGCGCGTTTCGGGTTCCGTGAGTTCCTTTCGGACCGTGAAGACCTTCACCCCCCGCTCCTTCCCCTTGACGGCGATCTTGTCCATCTGTCGGCACGGCAGGGTATCCCGGACCTTCATCCAGGCGCTCTCGGAGATCAGGATGGGCTGGCGGTAGGTCTTGGTCTGTCCCTCCAAGCGGGAAGCAAGATTCACCATGTCCCCGATGACGGTGTAGTTCATCTTCTTGTCGCAGCCGATGTTGCCCACCGTCACGAGGCCGTAGTTGATGCCGATCCCGGTGTTGAAGGGGGGTTTGCCCCGTTGTTCCTGCTCGGCGTTGAAAGACTTAAGGGCATCGACCATGCCCAGGCCCGCCTGGACGGCATGGAGGACGTCGTCCTCCCGTTTGACCGGGGCGCCGAAGATGGCCATGATCGCGTCCCCGATGTACTTGTCCACGATGCCGCCGTGAGCGTCGATGACGTTTACCATCAGGTCGAAGTAGCGGTTCAGGTTCGCGACCAGATCGTCGGGCATCATCTTCTCGGAGATCGAGGTGAATCCCCGGATGTCCGAGAAGAGGATGGCCAGGACCCGGTCCTCGCCGACCAGGGCCTGCTCGGGGTTGCCCATGACCTCGTCCAGGACGTGCTTGGGCACGTAGAGCTGGAAGACGTTCTTGGTCTTGCGTTCCCGGATCTCCGCGATCTTGGCGGAAAGGGCGTAGCGCTTGATGTTCTCGTACGCCTTGCCCAGCTCCTCCAGCATGATGTTGAAGGTGTGGGAAAGCTGTCCGATCTCGTCCTTGTACTCCACGGGGACCCGCTCGGACATGTCCCCGGAGTCGATGATCCTGCGCATGGCCCCGGCCACGACGGTCAACGGTCCGGTCAGGTAGCGTACGAAGATCAGAAGCAGGATCGTCGCGATCACGAGGGATGCGGCCAGGATCGCGAGGGTGGCCCGGGTGATGGTCTCCACGTCCCCGTAGAAGGCGGACCGCTCCTCGGTGACCAGGACATACCAGCCGAAGGGTCCGAAGGGAAAGCCCGAGGCAACCCGTTCCGTCCCCCCGGCGCTCAGCGTCAAGAATCCGCGTTCTCCCCGGGTGTGGAGTTCCGCGGCCCGGGATGTCTCTTCGGGGCGAAGATCCACGGCGGAAGTCTTCAAGACCAGGGTTCCGTCCTTGTCGAAGCCCAGGATGAGCTCGGTAGGGCTTCGGAGGATGGATACGGCGAAGGACTCCACCCCGGCTTTTGCCGCGGCGACCATGTCCGGCCGGTCCGCCACCCCGTTCTCCACCAGGAGGTTCCACTGGCTCTCGGCGTACTTTTCCAGTTCCGAGGCCTTGAAGTCCAGGAAATCCGTGGCCACTCGGGTCACCGCCCGGGCAGCCACGAAGTAGGAGGACATGCCGGCTAGGACGACGGCTACGAGGAGGATGGGGAGTACGACCAGGACGATCTTGACGCGGATGCTCACACGTCAACTATACACTCCGCGTGGCGGAGGTCAAGGCGTCCCCCGGGCTCGCTCGGGGAATCCTCGAAAAACTAAAGGCGCTCCGGTCCGCCCGGAGCGCCCAGATCGAACCGCCGGCCCGGGCCGTCAGCGACCCCGGGTTCCGTAGAGGTAGCGGAAATAGTCCATGTCGGTGGAAAGAGTTTTGTTGAACTTGGGTAGAGTCTTCTTGTAGGACTCCAGGGCCCGCCAGAATGAGAAGAACGTAGGATCCCGACTGTAGGTCTCCGAATAAATTTGGGTGGCCTCGGCGTCCGCTTTTCCTTTTATAGTCTCCGACTCGGTATACGCCGCGGAAAGGATGGATCGCTTTTCGTTCTCCAGCTTGCCCAGCCACTCCGCCTTTTTGCCTTCCCCGAAGCTGCGGAAGGCCTGGGCGATCTGGTTGCGCTCGCTGATCATCCGGTTGTACACGCTCTCGGTCAGCTCGTCGGAGTACTTGATCTGCCGTACCTGGACATCCAGGATCTCCATGCCGTACTCGGGGGTGAGCTCCTGGGACAGAGCCAGCATCTCCTGCGCCAAGGCGCGGCGTCCCTTGGTGATGGACTCGTGGGAGACCTCAACCTGGGTGAGCTGTCCAAGGGCCTCGGATCCGGCCGCGTCCCCGGTCTCGAAGCTCTCGGAGCTCTTTGTTTGCTGTATGGCGTTGGAGTTGCGAACCGCCTCCCGCAGGTAGTTCTGGGTGATGATCGTGCGGACCGCGGAATCAATGACGTTGTCCAGGCGGCCGTAGGCGCCGTCCAAGGTGGACACGGAGGCGTAGAACTTGGCTGGATCGGAAATGCGCCATCGGGCGGTGGTATCCACCCAGATAAACTGCTTTTCCAGGGTGGGAATCCGCTGAGGCTCGCCGTCCCATGCCAGGATCTTCTTGGGGTAGACGACTATATTGTCCAGGAAGGGGGTTTTGAATTTCAAACCTGCTTCCCGTTCTATGGATTGTATCTGCCCGAACCGAACCACCACGGCCTGTTCGCCCTCGTTGACCAGGTAGAAGGGGCCCGCGGCGACCAGAACGATGACAAGGAGGGCCAGTATCACCAGCGCGGTGATGATTTTTTTCATCGCTT
This sequence comes from Treponema sp., assembly GCA_012517645.1. Lineage (GTDB taxonomy): Bacteria > Spirochaetota > Spirochaetia > Treponematales > UBA12059 > JAAYUR01. The sequence continues at coordinate 7,898 of JAAYUR010000261.1, read as the reverse complement.
GCCTCCCCCGTCCAGGGACTTGAAGGGAATGAAGTTGCCGAGCTCCTTGTCGATCAACTCGACCGAAGTTTCGCCTTCGAAGACCTGCTCGACCATCTCGTAGTAGAGCCGCTCCCGGGTTACGTCCGGAGCCTTACGATATTCGCTGTAGACCGACGCGAAACGGGCTACATCTCCCCGGGCCTTGTTGACTCGTTCGGCCGCGTATCCGCGGGCGATCTGGATCAATTGGTCCGCCTGGCCCCGAGCCTTGGGTATCTCCTGGTTGTAGGCTTCCTTGCCCTCGTTGATCAATCGGTTCATGTCCTGTATGGCTTTGTTTACATCCTCGAATGACTGCTGGACGCCCTTGGGGGGCACGATGTTTTGTAGCTTTACCGCTATGATACGGACTCCCATGTCGTAGCTTGACAGGGTATCGTTCATGATTTCCAGGCACGCGGTCTCGATGGCCGTGCGCTCGGGTCCCAGAACGTTTAGGATGGTTCTGTCGCCTACGAGCATGTTCATCGCGGCCTGGGACACGTCCCGGATGGTTCGTATCCGTTCCGAAGATGAGAAGTTGAACAACCAGGCCTTGGGATCCGTTATACGGTACTGGATGATCCACTCGACATCGACGATGTTCAGGTCCCCGGTCAGCATGGTCGCCTCTTCCGGGTATTCCCTGTCTGAGTAAACCGTCTGGAGTCCCGCCTTGTCGGTGCGATACCCGAACTCCTCAACCTGAATGACCTCGGTCTTGACGTTGTAGTTGCGCTGTATTCCGAAGGGGATCTTCCAATGAAGCCCCGGTTCGGCCGTACGGGTAAATCGGCCGAAGGTCGTCAGCACGCCTCGCTCCGTGGTGTCCACCACGAAGAAGCTGGTACCCAAGAAGACGGCCGCCGCGGCGACCACGGCAATGGCGATGATGGTGCGCGGTTTCAGGTTCAGACGGACGGGCTCTCGAAATTTCGGGGGCATCCGCACTCCTTTCCGGGAACGACGGTTTTATAGTTCGGCGGAAGGTCGCAAGAATTCAGACAAACCGTTGAATACCAAGTTCCCTAAGAGACTAGGGTACTGACAACGGGAGCCGGGTTCAAGGAGGAATCACTCCCGGAGGGGCGTACAGCAGAATTTTAGGCCCGAACCGCTCCCGGAGGCGGAAGGCGATGTCTTCGGGAACCGGAGCCGTTATGGTACGGGGGGCGTCCGCCTCGAAATCCTCCGGAAAATCCAGCCGGTAGGCATGGAGGATGTAGCCGGACGGCTCCGCGCCCCCTCCGTACTTGACGTCCCCCGCCAGGGGGCGGCCGCGGAGAGCGGCCTGGGCCCGGATCTGATGGGTCAAACCCGTAAGGATCCGTATGTCCGCCAAGGTGAACGCTCCGTTCGCGGCTACAGGGTCCACCAGGGTGACGGCCTTCCGATGGCTGGACAAGGATGATCTCAGGGTCCGCCTCTGGCGGGAGAGGCGTTCCAGGCTGTCCACCCAGTGGTCCTTGCGGTCCAGACGTCCCCGAAGGACGGCTATGTACCTCTTCTCCACGGTCCGTGCCTGGAGGGCCGCGCTGAAGGCACGGGCGCCCCGGAGGGTCTTCGAGGCGACCAGGAGCCCCGTGGTGTTCCTGTCCAGACGATGGAGAGGGGCGGGGGAGAAGGATAAGGAGCTGTTCGCCTTGTACGAGAGATAGGTGCGTACCGACTCGTCCAGGCCCCCGGGACCGTGGGATAGGACTCCCCGGGGCTTATTAATGAAGAGAAGATCCTCGGTTTCCAGGATAAGAAGACCGGAAAGATCCGGGGCCGCCCCGGGGGGCCTGTGTCCGGCATCCTCGTCCTCCGTCGGGGAAAGAGCCGCCTCGAAACTCAGCTCGCTGATGGCGAAGGCGTCCCCTTCCCGCACTCGATCCGCGGGCAGAGGCTTGCGGCCGTTCACGCGGATCGAACCGGTCCTGAGGGCCTTGAACACGGCGGAAAGGGGTACGTCGCCCAACAGACGCCGGACGACGCGATCCACCCGCTTGCCGTCGTCGTCGCGTCCGGCGATGAAACTATCCCGTAGGGCCATGCCCACATCCTACGCGTTGTATCAAAATGAGTCAAGGAAAAGTGACGCAGGGAGGGGTCGAAGGAGGGCTTGAGCCTTGACAATCCTTCCGGTGTGGGGGAGAGTACCCTAATGCAGGGGACGCCGATCGGATCGGGGGGGCTGCAGGATCTCCTGCGCAATCCCGTTTTTCTTTCCGCAGCCGTAAGTCTCTTCACGGCCCAGTTCATAAAGGCCGTCATCGGCCTAAGCCGCAACAAGGTACGATCCCTCAGGGACCTCGTGGAGACCCTGCTCTGGCGTACCGGAGGAATGCCTTCCAGCCACAGCGCCCTCGTGGTTGCGATGACGACTTCCATAGCCTTGACGGAAGGAACCCGGTCCAGCGCCTTCACCTTGTCCTTCTTCTTCTCCATGATAGTTATCCGGGACGCCCTGGGGGTTCGGAGGGCCGCGGGGATGCAAGCTCGAGCGATCAACGCTCTCCAGGAAGACCTGGAGAGCAAGCTGAACATCCCCATTCGGCCTGTGAAGGAAATCCACGGACATACGGTTCCCCAGGTGTTGGTCGGTTGTCTTTTAGGATTCTTCTTCTCCCTGGCGTTCTGTACGCTGTAAGCCGCCGCGATGTCCGACGATCCCCGGAAGAGAGCCCCCCGGGCAATAGGATGTGTGCTTCCCCTCGCGGCAAGCCTGGTTCTGGCCGTTGCGGCCTGTCTGGTCCTTCCGCCGGTACGGTCGTCGTCCGGAGCCTGGAGGGGATGGAGCATGATTCTAGTCCGCCCGGGCCGCTACGTTTCGGAGGCATTGAAAATTCTGGAGGACTCCCGAGTATCCCCCGTGTGGTCGGAGCTCTCCCAGACCGTCTATCTCAGCGATTTCGTAGGTTCCACCCGGGTAAGCCTGCCTCAGGCCTTGAAGAGGGTGCAGCCCGGGGATCCTCGGCGGACTCCATGGCTGGACGGGCTTATCGGCTTCTACAGGGCAGGGGAAGGGGAGGATGCCTGGAGTATCCTATATCTTCCCGCTTCCCAGCTGCCCCGGGCAGTTCGCGCCTTCACCCGATCCCTCCCCGGGGAGGACTGGCGCCCGGCGGATTCCATCCTGCCCGGCGGACCGGGCCTGCTCTGGATTCCGGGAGCCGTCCTGGCCGCCGTCCTGGCCCTTCGATCCCGCCGAGGCCGCCTTGGGACTCTAGCCGCCGCGCTTCCCTGGATTCCCCTAGGTGTATCCGGAAGGATTACCGCGGCCCTGGCGGGCATATGGGGCTACCAGGGTATCCTAGACCGGGCCGACCGGAACGGCTTGAATCCGGCCCCGAACAAAGTGTCCGACCTTAAAGGCCGCCTACCGCTCGGATTGCCGCAGGCCCTGACCCTGACCGTATTGGCCGCCGCGGATCCTCCATCCATCCCGGGCTTGGTTCTGTCGCTCGCATCCGCGGCCTGCCTGGTCCTGGGATCGGAGCGCTTAAAGGAATGGAAGGCGGCACGGCGAGTGCACGATGTATTCCGGGGTGTGATCCTGGACGTGGAACGGGCAGAACGGGAGAGCGAAGCCCTGCGCCGCCGACGTGTCCTCGCCGCCCTTGTCGCTTCGACGGCGGTGTTGGTTTTCCATGCCTTCCTCCCCGCATCCCCGGCAAGACCGAGCGGTACGGACCCGGCGCTGCCCCCCCTGCCTCGACCGGGATCCGCGAACTCCCCGCGGATACGGGATGCCCGAACCGTGGAGAGGATCGTCCGGGAAAGGGCCGGCCAGGGACTGCCGACCCTCGCGGACGCGGTGGCCCACAGGGCTTACCAGCAGGCTCTACCGTACTCACGCATCGGAACCCGGGAGTACGGCAGTCTAGCATCCGTGGTGCTGGACAAGCTGGATCCTCAGGGGGACCGTGTGAACCTTGTCCGGGAAACCGTCGTCGAATTCGACGACGGGTGGGTCCGGAACGCCCTTCAGGAGGAGGCCGGGACCGGGATCGGCGCCGTCCTCGCGGGCCAGAAGGGCTTCGTGGAACCGAGTATCGGAGCGCCCGAGGGCGGCCTCCTGTACGGGAGCCTTGCGTTAAGGGATGTTTTCTTTTATATAATCCTTCTTGCGCCCGCTGTGCTCAGCACGGTGTGGAAAGGGATCCCCCTTCCGAACCTTCCCGGCCGCGGTTTTCGGACCGATTCAAGGAGATGAGCGTCATTCGCACCTTCAAGTACGGCGGAATCGAGATTCCCCCCCAAAAACTAGAAATCGACAGCCCCGTCATGACGGCCTTTCTCCCGACCGATGCGATTCTGCCTCTTCGGCAGCATTCCGGCCCGGCGGCGCGTCGGATCGTCGAGATAGGGGATTCGATCCGGGAGGGTCAGCTGGTTGGAAAGGCCTCGGGAACCGGATCCAGTAACATCCATTCTCCGATCCCCGGAACCGTGACGGGAATCCGGATGCTGCCGGATCTTCTGGGTGGACAGGTGGAGGCCCTGTCTATTTCCCTGGAGGGGTCCTTCGACAGGCTTGGAAGAAAAGTCGAGATCTTCCCCTGGAAGAGTTTGTCCCGGCACCAAATCTTGAGGACCCTGGCGGAAAAAGGAGTGGTCGAGGATACCGGGGCCGGCATGCCCCTCTACGACCACCTGCACGATCCCAAAGGGACGCGATCCGCCTGCGTTCTCGTGGTGAACTGCATGGAGAGCGATCCCTGGAATTCCTCGTCCCGGGCCATTCTCCAGGAGAGGGGGGAGGCGCTTCGGGAGGGCATCGCGATTCTTCAAAAGGCCGCGGCTCCCGTGCGGACTCTGATCGCCGTGGATGACCCGGATTCGCCCTTTCTTGCGGGGGACGACCGGGTGAACCTGGCCGAGGACGGATTGTCCGCGGAGGCGGTGCTTCTAGAGCCGAGGTATCCCCAGGATCTCCCTGTCCTCCTGAGGGAGGCCCTGAACTCCAAGAAACACTCCGGCGAGGAATGGATCGTTCTTTCCATAGGGACCGTCGTTTCCGTGTATGACGCGGTGGTCCTGAATAGACCCCAGGTCGAACGGTACGTCACGGTGGCGGGAGACGCGGTAAAGTCTCCGGGTATCCTGAGGGCCAGAATCGGCACGTCCATCGGGGAGCTTTTGGAGGAATGCGGGGGGTTCCGCTCCGCCCCGGAATGCATAGTCCTTAACGGCCCCCTGCGGGGAAGCGCCGTGGCGGACCTGGATTATCCCATTCTCAAGACGACAAAATCCGTCATAGCCCTTACCTCCGCAGAAACCCGAAGACATCGTACGACCGCCTGCCTCCGATGCGGCCGATGCGTCCTGGCCTGCCCCGTCCGGCTGGATCCGTCCCGCCTGTATCGGTGCATCGTCCGGCGGAAGATATCCACAGCCGTCTCGGAAGGCTTAGGCGCATGCACGGAATGCGGAAGCTGCGCGTATCTCTGCCCCGCCCGGCTTCCCCTGGTGCAGGCCTTCACCTTGGCCCGAAAGGGAAGCGTGCGGACGGGATCCGCGGGGGGGAGGTCCGCATGAGTTCGAGCCGTCAGGGTCTGTCCGTATCCTCCGCGCCCTTCGTCCATGTCCGGGAATCGACGGCCAGTCTGGTTCTCCTCATCCTAATCTGCCTGCTGCCGTCCCTGGCCTGGTCGGTGTTCCTGTTCGGGTGGGATGTCCTGGCGATCGTAGGTCTTTCTGCGGTCTCGGCCGTGTCCGCGGAAGCCTTCCTGGGTTTTCTCCGCAGGCGGAACACCCTTCTCGACGGTACCGCCCTCTTGACCGGTCTTTTGATCGGATTCTCGATGCCCCCCTCGGTTCCTTTGCATATTCCGATCCTCTCCTCGATCTTCGCGATCGCCGTCGTCAAGTGGTCCTTTGGAGGCCTTGGCGCGAACTGGATGAATCCGGCCATGGCCGGAGTGGTGTTCGCCCATATAAACTGGCCCGGAGCCCTGGACGCCTGGAAGGCCCCCAGGTTCCTCACGGGTGTGGACGGGGTGAGTTCCGTCACCCCCCTGGGCCTGCTTCGGAGCGCCTCGGAACACGCGGAGGGCCTGCCCATGGACCTCCTTCGGGAGGCTGGGTACAGAATCTCGGGCCTGGACAAGGTAGTGACGGCTCGGTTGAACCAAGGGCTTCTATCGGGCCTTGGAGTACGCCTTCCGGAGGGCTATGTGGACCTGGCCCTGGGAATCCGCCCGGGGGCTTTGGGGGAGATGGCTGGGCTGTTCATCCTGCTGGGATCCCTGCTCCTGATCGCTCGGCGCGTGGTGCGATGGGAAATACCGGCTTCCCTCGCGCTTACCTTCGGTGTTCTGGTCCGGATCTTCGGCACAGGATCCGAACCTCTTTTCTCCGGGGACGTCCTGTTCGCCTTCTTTACGGGCAGTTTCCTGTTGGTCGCTTTTTTCTGCGCCACCGATCCCTCCACGTCCCCGATGTCGCGCCCGGGCCTCCTTCTGTATGGCGCCGGCATAGGGATTCTGATCTTTCTGTTCCGCAGGTACGGCTCGGGTCCGGAAGGATCCGCCTATGCGGTGATTATCATGAACTGTCTGGTTTCCCTGCTGGACGCCGCCCTGCCAGCCGCCGGATTCAGGCGCCGGAAGGCCGGATCGCCGGAGGTCGGGAAGTGAACAACTTCACGAAAGAAAAGGCGGCGGAGACCGCGGCCGCGGCCGCTCTGGTGGCGCTTTTGGCCGCCGCGATAGCCCTTGGAGCCATGATCCAGGATCGGGCTGAATCCGGTAGTATCGCCGCGTCCCTGGCGCGGATGGCGGAGAGGACCCTGGTTCCGGCGGGGATATCGGTGCAGGTGCTTCCGAGCCCGCTGCGGGCTTCCTTGCCGGTTCGGAGAGCGTTTTCGATCACCGACCGGGCAGGCAGGAGAGTCGGGACCGGCGCCGCCGTGGTCGTCGAGGGATACGGGTGGACCGGAGAACTCCTGGTGCTGGCCGATGAACGGGGGCGCCTCGTTTCCACTCTGCCCAGGAACGGCGCGTCCGGGATTCGGTCCGAGGAGCTCGCCGTGTACCTGCGTCAACGGGAGAGGAAGGCTTCAGGCGGCCTAGACGTATCCGTGGATCCCCGGGATCTTGAATTTTCGGTCAGCCGGGCCCTGGAAGCGGCTTTGGCGGCGACTCGGGACGGCTTGGAGGAGACGAAATGAACCAGCCGAATGAACGGCCCTCCGCCTCAAACCCGGTGCTGATGGTCGTTACGGGCCTCTGTCCCCTCTTGATCCCCTCCGTTACCTTCCAGCGGGGGTATATCCTAGGCATCGGGGTCGTCGTCCATGCGATCCTTCTGGCCGCCCTGTTGCCCGTGCTCGGGCGGATGGTGGGGAGTTCCCTGCAGTTTTCCCTGTCCCTGGCCCTATCGGGAATGATCACCGCGCTCTATTCCGTCGGCGTCCGTCTCGCGTTCCCCGCGGAAGCCTACGGCCTTTCGCCGTTCCTGGGACTGATTGCCGTGAACTGCTTCGGACTCTCCGTGCTACGGGGTTCCCTGCGCCAGGCCGGGCTGGACCGTCTTCCGGAGTATGCACGGTCCGCAGGGATCCTGCTTCTGACCTGGCTCGGCTTTTCCGCGCTTCGGGAAGTGCTGGGGTCGGGGTTCCTGACACTGTACGCCACGGAAACCTCCCGGGCCGTGTTGGACCTGCGATCCGTCATAGTGTTTCCCCTCAGGTCGGTTCTGCTTCCCTTCGGAGCCTCCCTGCTCCTGGGATACTGCATCGCCCTGTACCGTTTGCGGGGTAAACGGCGGAAGGAAGGGTAGAGTGTCGTACATCGGAATCGTGTTCACCTTCGTCTTCGGCGGAAACGTCCTCTTCCGGTACGGCGCCGGAACCTGTGCCGGCGCCAAGGAGACTCGGGCTGGAGGAGGAG
>JAAYUR010000101.1 GCA_012517645.1 Treponema sp. | reverse complement strand
CTCATCGAGGACGGCGGGCTGATCCCCCACGTGAAAAAATCCCTGGGGATTTCAAAGTAAGCTCAAGGGCGCGGGAGGATCTCCCGCGCCCTGTTGAAAACACCAATTCAAGGGAGGGTAAAGCCGTATGGATATCCGCAACGTTCTGAGAGTGAAAGAGACCAAGCCCCGCTACAAGGTCGCGTACATCCCCGGAGACGACGCCGGTTTCGACGTCATGGAAGGCGCCATGATCGTGCTCCAGGCCATGGACAAGGCCTTCGGCCTGCCGATCGACTGGGTGCGGGCCGACATGGGCTGGTGCATGTGGGCAAAATCCTGCCAGGAATACCCCGAGGGCGACCCGAGGCGCAACACGGTCCCCGAGGAAACGAAGCAGATTCTCCGGGAGAGCGACGCCGCTCTCATGGCCGCCATCACTTCCAAGGCCGGCGTGAAGGGATTCAAGTCCGCCATCCTGCAGATGCGCCAGCTGTTCGACCTCTACATCAACCTGCGCCCCGCAAAGTCGATGCCCGGCATCACCTGCCCCCTGAAAGGCGATCCGAAGATCGACCTCGTCATGTTCCGTGAGAACACCGAAGACCTTTACGCGGCCGTCGAGTTCCGCCCGACCCCGAAGGAACACTTCGACATGCACCCCGGCATGGCCCGCTTCAAGGACAAGGAAGAAGTCGCCGTTTCCTGGAAGGTTTTCTCCAATGAAGGCTGCGAGCGCATCATTCGCGCCGCCTTCGAGTACGCCAAGGCCACCGGCCGGACCAAGGTCGTCTGCGCCACCAAGGCCAACGTCATCCGCGCCACGGACGGCATGTTCAAGGAGATCTTCCTGAACATGGCGAAGGAATACCCCGATATCCAGGCCATCGACGAGAACGCCGACGCCACCGCCATGTGGCTCATCAAGAACCCGCAGGACTACCAGGTCATCGTCACGCCGAACGTCTTCGGCGACATCCTCTCCGACGAGGCCAGCCAGCTCGTCGGCGGTATGGGATTCGCCCCGAGCGGCAACATCGGGAAGGACTTCGCCCTCTTCGAACCCAGCCACGGTTCCGTGCCGAAGTATGCCCACCAGTACAAGATCAATCCCTGCGGCCTCCTGAACGCCGCCACCATGATGCTCGAGTACCTCGGCCTCGAAGAGGCCGCCAGGAAGCTTGAGGCCGCCATCAGCGCGGTCCTCGTCGAGGGCAAGGACCTGACCTACGACGTGTTCCGCGACAACGGCGATCCGGACTGGGAGAAGAAAGCCGTCTCGACGCTCGACATGGCCCGGGCCATCGCCCGGAAGATCCTCCCGGACTACGACAAGTACGATGCCGAAATCTCCAAGAAAGCGAAGGAGATGTGCGCCTGGGAGCACCTGCCCCAGTAAGGGCGGCATACGCGGACCCCGAGGGGCCCACTGCTCCGCGGTGGGCCCCTTTCGCATCACAGAACGAAAACGCGAAGGAGGTTGCAACCATGAAAACCGCACAGGCCGGAACCGTGGAATCCATGGACTGCCTAGTCACGGTTTCCGAAGCCGAGCCGGGCACGGGGCTCTCCCTGACCCTGGCTGGATCGAGCGTGGCCCGATTTTCGAAGGCCATGGAGAAGGCCGTCCGAGAAACGCTTGAAAGCCTCGGGATCCGGGACCTGGCCGTCAGCGTGCAGGACAACGGGGCCCTGGATCTCGTTCTGAAGGCCCGGGTCGAAGCCGCGGTCGCCCGGCTGAAGGAAGGGGGCGAATTGGCATGAGGCTCCGCAGAACGATGCTCTACCTTCCCGGGAACAATCCCAACATGCTGCTTCGCGGCCACCTTTTTGCTCCCGATGGGCTGATCCTGGACCTGGAAGATGCCGTTGCAGTCCGGGAAAAGGACGCGGCCCGGATTCTGGTCCGGGACGTCCTGAAACGCGGGGGGTTCGGCTCTTGCGAGGTCACCGTCCGAATCAACGGGCTGGACACTGAATACTGGAGAAAAGACCTGGAGATGCTGGTTCCGCTGGGCAGGCTGGACGGAGTCCGCGCCCCGAAGGTCGACGACGCTGCCACGGTCCGGCGCCTGGACGAAGCGCTCAGCGAGATCGAGGAAAAAGCCGGGATCGAGGTCGGCAGGACAAAGATCTTCTGCCTGCTCGAAACGGCGAAGGGGATTTTCAACACCTACGACATCGCCACGGCCTCGCCGCGAGTGGCGGCAGTCATCCCGGGAGGCGAGGACTTGACCGCAGACCTTCGGACAAACCGCTCTCCCGAGGGAACCGAGCTTGAAGGAATCCGCAGGTCCGTGATCGTGGCGGCCCGCGCTGCCGGGGTCGACGCCCTGGACACGGTGTTCCCGAGGATCACCGACGACGAGGGACTGAAGCGGGAAACCGAATTCATCAAGCAGCTCGGTTTTGACGGAAAGAGCGTGATCCACCCCAACCAGATCCCGATCATCCACGAGGTCTTCACTCCGTCGGAAAAGGAGATCGAGCGGGCGCAGAAGATCGTGGCGGCCGCGAAGGAAGCCGCGGAACGAGGGCTGGGAGCCGTCCAGGTGGACGGACGGATGGTGGACGCCCCCGTGGTGAAGCGGGCTCTATTCACGCTCACCCGGGCGGGGCTCCTGGAGGAGGGAACCGAGCATGCCTAAAAACATCCTTGGACGCGAGATTCCGGAATTCATCGAGGGGTACGGGAAAACCCAACCCTTCATGGGAGCAAGTGCGCGAAAACCCGAGGGGAACAGGGCCGGCCCGAAACTTCGCGCGACCTTCAGCGACCGGACCAGCAAGCTCGTCCCGGACCTCAAGGCCGCCATCGCCGCTTCCGGCCTGAAGAGCGGCATGACCGTGTCGTTCCACCACCATCTCCGTAACGGCGACTACGTGGTCAACGCCGTCATCGATGCCTGCGCCGAAATGGGAATCCGGGACTTGACGCTATTCCCGACGGCCCTGTTCGGCGTCCACAAGAAGCTGATCGAGCACATCAAGAGCGGCGTCATCCGCCGGATCATGGGGTCCGTCAACGGCCCCATCGGGCAGATGGTCTCGGAAGGCGGCATGGACGTTCCCGTGGTCCTTCGCAGTCATGGAGGGCGTCCCAGGGCTGTCGTCTCGGGGGATGTGAAGATCGACGTGGCGTTCATTGCCGCACCCACCGCCGATGCCTACGGGAACATCTGCGGCTCCCAGGGGAAATCGGCCTGCGGCTCCCTGGGTTACGCCTTCACGGACGCGATGTACGCCGACTGCGTCGTGGCCGTGACGGACAACCTGGTCCCCTTCCCTGCCGCCCCGGTTTCCATCCCGCAATACTACGTCGATATCGTTGCCGTCATGGACAGCATCGGCGACCCGGCGGGCATCGTTTCCGGCACGACGAGAATCACCCGGGACCCCCTGCGCCTCCTGATCTCCAAGTACGCTTCCCGCCTGATCGAGGCCAGCCCCTATTTCAAGGACGGGATCAGCTTCCAGACCGGTGCCGGAGGCATTTCCCTGGCGGTCACCGCATTCATGAAGGAAGCCATGAAAAAACGGGGAGTGCGGGGCAGCTTCGGGCTGGGCGGCATCACGGGATACTTCGTGGACCTGCTCAAGGAAGGCTACGTCGAGAAACTCATGGACGTCCAGTCCTTTGACCTCGAGGCCGTGAAATCCATCGCCGAGAACCCCAACCACATCGAGATTTCGGCGGACTGGTACGCCAACCCCTGGAACGCCGGAACGGCGGTCAACATGCTCGACGTGGTCATTTTGGGCGCCACGGAGATGGACCGGGACTTCAACGTCAACGTCAACACCGAGGCCGACGGCGCGCTGCTGCACGGGATCGGCGGACACCAGGACACCGCGGCGGGGGCCAAGCTCACCATCATCAGCCAGCCGCTGCTCCGGGGCCGCATCCCCTGCGTGGTGGACCAGGTCTACTCGGTCACGACACCGGGTGAGGTCGTGGACGCACTGGTCACCGAGTACGGCGTCACGATCAACCCCAGG
>JAAYUR010000509.1 GCA_012517645.1 Treponema sp. | reverse complement strand
GACTCGATGGTCCGGGAGGTCACGCCGCTCGCGGGAACCGTCGTCTCCCGGCTTTCCCGGAGTATGTCCTGCAGGGATTCCAGGATCCTCTCGAGCACGGTATTGCGGGAAGCCCGGGCCACCAGGTCGTGGAGACGCAGTTCGCACCGAATGCCCCGTTCCCGGTCGGCCCCCGAAGCCTCGAGATCCCCTAAAACCCGCCGGAGTTCCTCGATCTCCTCGGCCGTCGCGCGCTCGGCGGCCAGGCCCGCGCATTCCGTCTCGATCACCAGGCGCGCCTCGAAAAGTTCCTGGAGCTTCTCCCGGTTGAGGAGCAGGGCGAAGGAGAGGTGCTGGGACACGGAATTGGACACCCGGGAGGAATCGATGACCATGCCCGATCCCTGGTCGACCCGCAGGACCCCCAGCATGTCCAGGACGCGGATCGCCTCCCGCAGGGAATTCCGGGAGATGCCCAGCATCTCGGAGAGCCGGCGCTCAGGGGGAAGGCGGTCGCGCTCCCGGAGGTTTTCCGACTTGATGAGCTCGTAGATGCGGCCGATGGCCTGCTCCACGACGGACGTTCTCTTGATCGGTTCGACCACGGCGTTCGACCCCTCCGACGTACCGTACCCCCGCCCTATCGAGTTGTCAAGTCATCCTACCACTTTGACATTTGCATACATCGTCTACGCCGGTTAAACTTAGATCGTGGCTACAAACACTCTCGTGGAGGCGGACATCTGGACCGTCGCCCAGACGGACCAGGGAAACGTGGTCCTGGTTCGCCCAAAGGGGTCGGAGCTGGCGGTTCCCATCTTCATCGGCCAGCTGGAAACCCAGTCCATCCTCATCGGCCTGGGGCATGTGGAAGTCCCGCGCCCCCTTACCCACGACCTTTTGCTCTCAGCACTCAAGACCCTGGGAGCGGATCTTACCCGGATCGAGATCAACGATCTCCGGGAGGGTACCTTCTATGCCCGTCTGATACTCAGCCGGGGAGAGGAAACCCTGGTGGTGGACGCCCGGCCCTCGGACGCCATCGCCGCGGCGGTTCGGGCGGGCTGCCCGGTCTTCATCGCCGAGGCCGTCGTGGAGGAGGCGGGAATCTCCGTGAACCTGGTATCCGAATCCTCCAAGCTCGGGGCCTCGGGATCCGAGGACGAAAAGGAGCGACTGCGCAAGGAGCTGGAGGAGGCCATCGCCGAGGAGGACTACGAGCGGGCCGCCCTGCTCCGGGACAAGCTCAAGGACCTGGAGGGCTGACCCCGCCTCCGCGGCGTCTCCCCTCGATCGGCACCCCTTTCACCCCACGGTTGACGAGTCGGCGCTCCCGTGAACATACTTCCGCTCCGAGGCCGATCGGCCGGACAAGGAGCTTTCGGTGCTGAAAAGCCGCCGCAGGGACGGCACCCTGCTTCGGGGCCTGCCCGCCTTCACCAGGATCATGCCCTACCTGATGCCCGACAAGGCGGGTTCGATCATCTTCTACCAGGAAGACTACGACGTCACCGACTGTCTGGGGTTCGTCAAGGACTGGAACCGCCGGAACTCCCGGACCGAGGGAGCCCTCCTCACTCTATTCGAGGTGGTCATGGTAGCCGCGGCCCGGGCCGTCGCCCTGCGGCCCCGGATAAACCGCTTCATCGCGAACCGACGCTACTACCAGAGGAACCAGATCCTCCTGTCCTTCGTGGCCAAGAAGGAGTTGTCCGACGACGGTAAGGAGGTCAACGTCAAGGTCCCCTTCGACCCGGAGGAGACCCTGTCCAGCGCTGCCCGGAAGGTGCGGGATTACATCAAGAAGGCCATTTCCGAGGATGGTCTTGAAAACGAGAGGGTCGTGGACTCGGTGATGCGCCTGCCCTCCTTCCTGCTCAAGATCATCAACTTCGCCTACAATTGGCTGGACGACCACAACCTCCTGCCCTACTCGGTCACCGAGAGCGACCCCATGTGGTCCACGATCTTCCTGGCAAACGTAGGATCCTTCGGCTTGAACCCTCCCTTCCATCACCTCTTCGAGCGCGGCACCTGCCCCATCTTCATGGCCGTCGGGAAGGTTCGGGACGAGAACCGCCTCTCCGCGACCCCCGACGGATCCCCCAGGGTGGAGACTCGGAAGATCCTGAGGGTCAACTATTCCTTCGACGACCGGATCGCGGACGGCATCTACATGGGCCGATCCCTGGAGCTCGTCCGCAGGTTCGTTGAGGACCCCGCCGCCCTCGACCGCCCCCCGGAGATCGCCCCGGAGATCCTGGCCGAGCTGGCCCTGCGCCCCGCGGGATCCTGACGGGCCGGACCGGCCTTCGGGCCCCGGCCTTGCGGAACCGGGGCCGGCGGTCTAGAGTTAAGCTCGTGAAAACCTCATCCTCGCTCCGATCCTTCCCGGCTCTGCTCCTGGCCCGGGCGGCAGGCTGGACATCCTCGGGGCTCCTGCTGGCCGCGGGGGTGGTCGGGGCGGTGCGGGCCTACGACCTTATGTCCGCGGGCCACGAGTTCCGGGATCAAAACAATATTGGCGAGGAAGACATAGGCCCGATCTGTTATGACGAGATAGCGCTCCTCTGGTCCGGGAACCAGACCCTGCGGTGGACCCATGTGAGCCTCCTGGCGGCGGGGGAGACCCTCTACCTGGGGAACGCGATCACGGGGATGTCCATGGCCCGGAAGGCCAAACCGGGCGAAATCAGTAAATCCGACATACACCGCTGGGCCTTCTTCACCCACGCGGCCCTGATGGCCTCGGAGATCGTGATGGGCCTCTTCACGACGGACGCCCTCAAACGGGGAGACCACGAAACGGTGTCCAGCCTCGGGATCGCCCACGCGGCGGTGGGGCTCGCGATCCCCCTGGTCATGATCGGGGCGGGCATCGTGATCGAGCTGCCGGCCCGCCCGAAAACCGCCCCCCCGGCGGAGTAGGAAGTCCCCCGGGGCTTTAAGGAATCACCACGGAGGACACGGATCTCACGGAGGGATATGGGATCGCGAACTGCCTAGGCAAGTCTCCCCCGACATCAGAACAGGATTATCATGATGTAGAGGATTAACAAGATTTAAGGAAACAATACTCTCCTTTCAACAATCCTGACAATCCGCAAAATCATGTTAATCCTGTTCTGAATTGCCAAGAATCCGCTCTCTCTTCCGGCCCCGCGTTCATCCGGCGATTAATCGGTTCATCCGCTTCAAGAAGTCCGCGGGGTCCGAGGGGGAGGCTCCCTCCACCAGGAGGGCCTGCCCGAGCAGGACCTCCGCGGTGTCCGCGACCAACTCCTCGTCCTCCGTCCCCGCGAGGCGGGAGACCAGGGGGTGGGACCCGTTGATCTCCAGGATGGGCTTCACGTCGAGCCCCTCGCCGCGGCCCAGGGCCTTCATGAGCTTCTGCATCTGCAGGGTCGGGTCCGCCTCGTCCACGACCACGCAGGAGGGGCTTTCCGCAAGGCGCTTCGTCAGACGCACGTCCTTGACCCGGTCCCCCAGGGCCTTCTTGATCCGCTCCACCACCGGGGCCAGGTCCTGTTCGGCCTTCTTGGAGGCCTCGTCCCCCTTTGCCGCGGCGTCCAGGTCTTCCTCGGCCCCGGCGCGGTTCACCGCCTTCAGCTCGAAGTCCCCGTAGCGGCCGATGGAAGGCACGACGAGCTCGTCGATCTCGTCCGCGCAGATCAGCACCTCCAGGCCCTGGCGGCGGTACATTTCCAGCAGGGGGCTCTTTCGAAGCCGTTCCTCGGAGTCCCCGGTGATGTAGTAGATGCCTTTCTGGTCTCCGGTCATCCGGGACTTGTAGTCCGAAAGGCTCGTCCAGCCCTCCACGGCGGTGCTCTTGAAGCGCACGAGCTCCAGCAGGGCGTCCCGGTTGGCGAAGTCCGAGTACAGGCCCTCCTTGAGGGGCCGGTTGAACTCGTCCGCGAACTTGGCGTACTTCTCCTTGTCGGACTCCGCCAGGGCCTTGAGCTCTCCCAGGATCTTCTTGACCGAGGCGTTGCGGATGTTCGTCATGACCCGGTTCTGCTGGAGTATCTCCCGGCTGACGTTGAGGGGCAGGTCCTCGGAGTCGATGACGCCCCGGATAAACCGGAGGTACGTAGGCAGAAGCTCCTTCTCGTCGTCGGTGATGAAAACCCGGCGGACGTAGAGCTTGACGCCGGGTTTGTAGTCCGCGTGGTAGAGGTCGAAGGGGGCCTTGGCCGGCACGTAGAAGAGGGTCGAGTACTCGATGGTCCCCTCCGCCTTGGTGTGCATCCACAGGAGGGGATC
Organism: Treponema sp.; assembly: GCA_012517645.1. Taxonomy (GTDB): domain Bacteria; phylum Spirochaetota; class Spirochaetia; order Treponematales; family UBA12059; genus JAAYUR01. Next base: position 285 of record JAAYUR010000509.1, on the reverse strand, counting down.
CTCGTCGGTGTCCGCGAAATTCTTGTAAAAGTCGACATAATCCGAGTCCTTGAGCTCGGCCTTGGGGCGCAGCCAGAGGGCGCTGGCCGCATTGACCTGCTCTTCCTTGTGTTCCGTTCCCTTCTTCTTGCCCTTGTCGTCGTAGGTGTCCTGCTCGTAGGCCAGGACGATGGGATACGCCACGTGGTTGGAATACTTCTTGAGCACCTCCTCGGTCCGCCACCGGGACAGGAACTCCTGCCCCTCGTCGTTGAGCTTCAAGGTGATCGTGGTGCCGTGGCCGTC
>JAAYUR010000491.1 GCA_012517645.1 Treponema sp. | reverse complement strand
TGACCAGCCGCTCCACGAAGGGCCGGCCGGCCAGGCGGCCGACATAGTAGTTGAACACCGAGCCCGCCAGGATCCCCAAGGTGGACAGGGTCGTGGCCCCCCAGAAGCCGAAGACGTAGCCTCCGCCGATCTGCACGACCTCCCCGGGTATGATGAAGACCACCACCTGGAGGAACTGGAGGCCGACATAGGCAAGGGGCGCCGCGGATCCCAGGGATTCGACCCAGGCCCGGGCCCGCTGGGGGTCCCGGAAGATCTCGGTCAGGGGCTTCCAAAGGAGAACCCCGGCGCCGACCGCTGCGGCCACGATGAGGGGGAAGGCGAGGGCGGCGATCCGGGAGCCCCGTTTGCGAGGGATGTCCATGGGTAGGAGTGTAGCCGGGCGGGGCGGGTTGCTCAAGATTGAAAAAAGTGCATAAAAATACAAGAAAAGTCTTGACGGAATCGTCCGATATGGAATAGGATCGCGCACAGATACTTCGCTCCGGGAGGTCCCGATGTCGTACTGTCCTAAACCCTGCGGATCCGAATCCTTTGTGAGCCTCCGCAATTCCTCCTCCTGCCGCCCCCGCTCCGCCCGCCTCCGTCGTCGTTAACCCCGTTTTCCCTTAAAACACTTCCCATCGGCTTGTGATCCGGACGAGGGTCCGGGGATTTCGCGTTCCCGCCCTTCGATCGAAATGTATTTTTATGCAAAGGAGACGTATATGTACAAGAAGATAGCCCTGGCTTATTCCGGCGGATTGGACACCACGGTCATCGTGCCCTGGCTGAAAGAGAACTTCGGCTGCGAGGTGGTCGCGGTCTGCGGCGATGTCGGACAGGAGTGCGACTGGGCGGGCCTGGAGGCCCGGGCCCTGGCTTCGGGGGCCTCCAAGCTCATCGTGATGGACCTCAAGAAACAATTCGTGGAGGACTACCTCTGGCCCCTGGTCAAGTCCGGGGCCGCCTACGAGGGCCGGTACCTCCTGGGCACCAGCGCGGCCCGGCCCTTGCTGGCGAAAAGCCTTGCGGAGACGGCTCTGGCGGAGGGTGCGGACGCGGTCGCCCACGGCTGCACGGGCAAGGGGAACGACCAGGTGCGCTTCGAGCTGGGGATCCGCGCCGCGGCGCCGGACCTCGAGATAATCGCCCCCTGGCGCATCTGGGACATCTCGAGCCGGGAGGAGGAGATCGCCTACCTGGAGGCCCGGGGCATTCCGGTCCCCATGAAGAAGGAGGATTCCTATTCCCGGGACGACAACCTCTGGCATGTGAGCCACGAGGGCCTGGACCTGGAGGATCCCGCCTCGGAGCCTCGGTGGGAGGGGATGCTCAGGATGTGCTCCACCCCGGAGAAGGCGCCGAACGTGCCGGAATACGTGGAGCTGGGTTTCGAGAAGGGCGTGCCGGTGGCCCTGAACGGGGTCCGGATGGGTGGCGTCGAGCTGATCTCGGCCCTGAACGTCGCGGCGGGTCGCCACGGGATCGGGGTGGTCGACATGGTGGAAAACCGCGTGGTGGGCATGAAGAGCCGCGGGGTGTACGAGACCCCGGCGGGCACGGTGATCCTGGACGCCCACGCCCGGCTGGAGCAGCTCTGCCTGGACCGG
>JAAYUR010000515.1 GCA_012517645.1 Treponema sp. | reverse complement strand
GACCGGGGGTCGTCCATGAGGGCGCGATGGGTCTTCACCCGGTGGGTAAGGAAGAAAAGCTGGCTATGGAGCGCCCAGCGGGCCATGTCCCCGTAGAAGTCCGATAGGTAGGGATTCTCCGCCACGGGCTCGTAGTAGGGCTGGAAGCCGAGGCGCTTGGCAAGAAGCCCGACCAGGGTCGACTTGCCCGCGCCGATATTCCCGGCCAGGACCAGGTATTTCTTCATCCTCACCCCGCGGCCCTCGGCCGGCTCACGCCCGCGTTCAGGCCCGTCTTTTCTTGACGTCCTCGGCCTTTCGGGAAATGCGGTTCCAAACCGCGGATAGACCCATGGCCTTCTTGGCCGCCGAGAGGGTGGCTCGGGCCTCTTCCCGCATCCGGAGGGTTCCGTCGTACACGACCTCGTCGGCGAGTCCCGACTGGGCCTCGTACTTGGCCCGGCGCTCCCGCAGGGGATCCAGGAAGGCGTTCAGGGCCTTGGCCAGCTTTTCCTTCACCTCCACGTCCCCGACCTTGCCGGCCCGGTACCGGGCCTTGAGGTCCTCGACCTCGGCCTTGTCGGGGTTGAAGGCGTCATGGTACTGGAAGACCGGGTTGCCCTCCACCCGGCCCGGTACGTCGGCGCTGATCCGGTTGGGGTCCGTGTACATGGACATGACGCGCTTGTGGACGGTCTTCTCGTCGTCGGACAGGAAGATGGCGTTGTTGAGGCTCTTGGACATCTTGGCGTTCCCGTCCAGGCCGACCAGGGATCCGAACTCACCCTCCATGACGTCGGGGATCGGGAAGACCTCCCCATAGAGGTTGTTGAAGCGCCGGGCTATCTCCCGGGTCAGCTCCACGTGGGCCACGTTGTCCTTCCCCACGGGCACCAGGTGGGCCCGAGGCAGGAGGATGTCCGCGGCCTGCAGGACCGGATAGCCCAGCAGGCCGAAGGGCATCTCCTCCAGGCCTGCCCCCCGGGCCATTTCCTTGAGGCTGGGAATGCGGGACAGGCGGGGCACCGTGACCAGGTTCTGGAAGAAGAGGGAGAGCTCCACGACCTCGGGCACCGCGGACTGGAGGTAGATGACGCTCCGGGCCGGGTCGATGCCGCAGGCCAGGTAGTCCAGGACCGCGGAGCGGACGTTGTCCGCCAGGCCCTCGATGTTGTCCTTCTCGGGCTTGGTGGTAAGGGTGTGGAGGTCCGCGATGATGAAGAAACAGTCGTACTCGTCCTGGAGACGGACCCGGTTGGCCAGGGAGCCGACGTAATGACCCAGGTGGAGTTTTCCGGTGGGGCGGTCGCCCGTGAGAATGCGCTTTCGTTCCATGATGGGGCATCATAGCCCGGGAAGCGGGTCCCGGGCAACCGGATGCGGATCAGGTTCCGGCGACCGGAGGCTCGTCGTCGAAGACCGCGGCGCACGCAACCCCGGACCTTTGCTGAACCGGACCGCCCCGCGGAGCCGGCCTTCCGCGAGGATCTTCGCGAGCCGTAGTCCCCGCCATTCCCGGGGCAGATGCTCCAAGTCCACCTCTAGCCCCGGCCGGGCTATACCGACGTAGCCGGAAGGGCTTCGTTGCCGTGACTAACTACGGGCCGGCCACGGTCCGGGAATATCGACGTAGCCCGAAGGGCTTCGTTGCCGTGACGAACTACGGGCCGCCCCCGGTCCGGCAATATCGACGAAGCCCGAAGGGCTTCGTTGCCGTGACGAACTACGGGCCGGCCACGGCCCGTAGTTCGTCACGCCTAGTCCTCCAGGAAAAGGCCCCCGCTCCCCAGGGACTCCGCCTTGGAGCCGAAGAACTGGCCCAGGGGCGAGCCGGCGGATGCCCACTTGAACAAGAGCAAGGCCCTGCGCACGTAGGCAAG
>JAAYUR010000100.1 GCA_012517645.1 Treponema sp. | reverse complement strand
GATTCCGTCATATCCCTGAACCATTTCAAGGGGCACGAGCTGACGGGATTCGGCGGGGCGATCAAGAACCTGGGGATGGGGTGCGCGAGCCGTTCGGGCAAGAGGTTTCTCCATGAGGTATCCCATCCTGCGATCGTACAGGCGGATTGCACAGGCTGCGGAACCTGCGTGTCGAACTGCGCGGCCGGGGCGGTGACCCTGGATTCCGGCGGCAAGGCCGTGATCGACCACAAACTGTGCACGGGCTGCTGCCAGTGCGTGGCGGTCTGCGCCTACGGGGCCGCACGGGCTTCGGACGGCTCCGCCAGCGTGGTCTGCGGGGAGCGCATCGCGGAATACACCGCGGCGGTGGTCCGGGGCAAACCCTGCTTCCACGTAAACTTCGTGATGAACGTCTCGCCCAACTGCGACTGCTGGGCCCACAACGACGCCCCGGTCGTGGCGGACATCGGGATCTTCGCGTCCCCGGATCCCGTAGCCCTGGATCAGGCCTGCGTGGACGCCGTGAACGCGGCGCCCGCGACGGGCGGTACGGCCCTGACGGACAAATCCTACCCCGGAAGGGGGGAGAAGTTCGGCCACATCCATCCGGATACGGACTGGAGCGCGACCCTGGATCATTGCGTGCGGCTGGGCCTGGGCAACCGGGAGTATGCCTTGGAGAAAAATTAGCAGAACGAGGCTTTTTCATGACTCAGGGAGTTTTGAAAAAGCTACCTTGGAAATCCGCGATTGCTTGCGGTTGCAACGCAACCGCAAGCAATCGCAAAGCCAATTTCAAAAGTGACCGACTTTTGAAATCGGCTTGAACCTTAGGGCGACTTCAGCCGTCCGCCGATGGAAAGCAGACGGGCCAAGGCGCTGGATACGGCCAACCCCGCGGCTATGGCTCCCGCGGCCTGAAGGGTCGCGAAGCCGATGGCCAGGCTGCCCGGGAAGTCCCCCCGGACGGACTGGAGCATGGTGTTGTACATGCCCCCGCCCGGTACCAGGGGAAGAATGGCGCAGACCATGTAGAGGAAGGCCGGCCTTCTCAAAACGTGCGCCCCGAGTTCCGAGAGGAGCCCTATGGCCGTCGCGGCCGCGAAGTACCCGATGGCGGGATCCCCGGCGCTGCGGAGCGCGGAAAAAATCCACCAACCCAGGGCCGCCCCCGCCATGGCCAGGGGCAGGTCCCGCGGGCGAAGATCGAAGAGGATCGCGAAACCGGCGGTAGCCGAAGCCGCCCACAGGAGTTCCAGGGGATTCACGCGGCCCCCAATCCGGCCAGTCTCCAAAGTCCGAAGGCCGCTCCGGCCCCGATGGAGATGCCGGCGGCGGAAATGAACGCGTCCGCCCCCCGGGCGACCCCGGCCACCAAATCGCCCGCGATGGTGTCCCGGATGGCGTTCGTGATGGCCACCCCCGGGACCAGGAGCATGATGGCCCCTATGACGGCCGTGTCCGGGCTGGAGGCCCATCCCGCCAGGCCCGCGGCCAGGCAGGCCAGGGCTGCGAAGGCTCCGCCGGAAATGTTCGTGAAGAAATCGGAAATTCCCATGCGGGATAGGAAGCGGGTCAACCGGGAAAGCAAGGCTCCCACAGGCGCCGCGACCAGGGCGTCCTTCCAGGAACCGCCGAACAGGAGCGTGAAGAACCCCGCAGCCGCCGCAGCGCCGGCCAGCGTTGTCATGGAAGGGTAGCCGGATAGGCGTTCAGCCTCGTCCAGGCGTGCCGCGGCTTGCTGAAAATCCGCCCGGCCCGCGTAGAGATCCCGGGTCAGGGCGTGGATACGGGCGATCCTCTCCAGGTTCATGCTTCGTCCCGTGACCCTTCGGACGATGGACCGG
>JAAYUR010000310.1 GCA_012517645.1 Treponema sp. | reverse complement strand
CCAGGTTCGGCCGTCGCATGCCCTGGATCCTGGCCTTCGCGCCGCTTTCGGCCCTGGCCTTCGCCCTGATCCCCGTGGGCGCCCAGCTCATTCCCGCGGGCCTTTCCGGCAGATTCTCGGAACTGGGCGGACCCTTCGCCCTGATGATGGGGGCCGCCCTGGTCATGGTGGTCTGCATGGCCCTCTGGAGGACTCCCATGTTCGCCCTGTTGCCGGACCTCTTCCCCTCGGCCCTTCGATCCCAGGCGAACGCGGTGGTCAACATCATGTCCGGTATCGGGGGTATCCTTGCCTTCGTGGTCGGTGGGGCTCTCTTCGCGGTGTACCAGCCCCTGCCGTTCTGGTTCGGAGCCCTGGCCACGATGGCCGCCGTCCTGGTGCTCTTCAAGAGTGTCCGGGAACCTCCGGAGCTCGCCCAGGCCGCGGAGGCTCCGGGGGGGCTCAAGGTCCTCGCGAAGCTCCGGGGGATTCCGGCGGAGAACAAGCGGAGCCTGATCCTGCTTATCCTGACGGTGCTCTTCTACATGGTGGGGTACATGGCCATCGAGACCTTCTTCTCCTCCTTCGCGGTCACGAAGCTGGGGCTGGCGCCCTCCGCGGCGGCCATGCTGTTGGCGGTGTCCTATGTCTCCTTCCTGGTCTTCGCCCTGCCCGCCAGCCTCGTGGCCAAGCGCCTGGGCCGCAGGATCACCATCTCCGTGGGGCTCCTCACCTTCGCCGCGGGGCTGGTCGCCATCCGGCTCTTCCCCTCCCTGCCCGTGACGGCGGCCATGCTCCTGGTCGGGGGCTTCGGCTGGGCCCTGGTCAACGTGAATTGCCTTCCCATGATCCTGGACACCTCCACGAACGAGGAGCTCATGGGAACCTACTCGGGGCTCTACTTCATCGCCACCACCCTGGCCGGCACGGTGGGGCCGATCCTGAACGGCCGAATCATCGACCTGGCGGGCCGGGATTACTCGGTGATCTTCCTGGTCTGCCCCGTGTTTTTCGTGCTTTCTTTCCTGTGCCTTTCCGGGGTGCGTACCGGGGAGGTGAAGCAGGGGGGAGCCGGGCTATGAGCGAGGGAAGGGCGCGGCACGCCGCGGACGGCTCGGACGCGTTCACCGCCCCGGGCTTCGAGAACGCCTCCCGGGTCTTCGACGACCAGATCCGGAGGGGCCTCCACTTCGGGGCGCAGATCGAGGTTTGGCACGGGGAGCGGAGGGTGCTGTCCCGCTGGGGAGGATCCCGGGATTCCCGGGGCCTCCGGCCTGTCATGGCGGATACCCCCTTCGCGGCCTATTCCGCCACCAAGGCTCTAACGGCGGCCTGCGTGCACAAGCTGGCGGACGAGGGGCTCCTGGACCTGGACGCCCCGGTGGCCGAGTACTGGCCCGCCTTCGGCGCCCGGGGCAAGGGGGGGGTCACGATCTCCCATGTGCTCCTGCATCAGGCGGGTATCCCCGCCCAGGCGGACCTCCCGGAGCTCCTGTCCTGGCTGATCCCCGGGGGCGGGGCCCGCCGCGCCGCCGCCCGGGCGCCCCAGCATGCCCCGGGGGAGAAGACCATTTACCATGCCTTCACGGGGGGCTTCGTCCTGGGCGAGGTCATCCGCCGGGTGTCCGGCTTGTCCGCCGCGGACTACCTCCGCCGGGAGTTCCTTTCGCCCTTGGGCATGACGAACAGCTATCCGGGACTCCCGTTCCGCGAACTTCGCAGGGCTTCGGGCATCCATACCGCGGACCCCGCCCAGATCGGCGCCGCCCGGGTCTTCTCCAACCCCCTGTATCGAAGGTTGTACCTGCCCGCGGCCTCCCTGAACACCTGCGCCCGGGACCTGGCCCGGTTCTACCGGATGCTGTGCGCCAGAGGAGAGCTTGAGGGCCGCCGATACCTTTCCCGAGCCGCGCTGGAGAGGGCTACGGCCCTGCGCTGGGACGGCCCGGACGCCCAGTCGGGGATGCGGATCCGCTGGGCCCTGGGCTTCGGCCTGGGGGGCTACTCGCCCTTCCCGGACCGGGAGATCCGTCACATGGGTCGGGGAGCCACGGAGAAGACCTTCGGTCATTCCGGCCAGGGGGGCTGCGCCTTCGGCTGGGCGGACCCGCCCTCGGGCCTGGTGGTCGCCTTCACCTGCAACCGGTTCCAGGACATACCCGGAGCCCACCTGAGGTTCCAGGAGCTGGCGGACGCCTGCTGGGAAGGTATCGGGAGATAGGGGGAACGGCGCGCTCCGCTCGACCGCCCTGCGGGTCTAAGGGAGCTGGTCCGGGTAGATCGAGCGGCGGACGAAGGGAGCGGCCAGGAAGCGGCCCGCGGCCTTGGCGCCCGTCAGCCAGACGATCCGGGCCCCGTTCCTGCGGTTCCGGAGCACCCGGTCCGCGATCCAGGGCGAGATGGTTTGGACGGTGTCCGAAAGGATGTTGAAGATCCGGCGTACCCGGGCCCATTCCTCGGGCTTTCCGCGGTACTCGGCGGTGATGAGGTCCGTGGCGGTCATGCCGGGGCGGATGGCCCCGACGATCACGCCGGTGCCCCGGGCTTCCCGGGCCGCGGCATCGGTGATGTAGGCCAGGGCCCGCTTGGAGGCCCCGTAGGCCGCCATGCCCCGGACGATCTCGCCCCCGGAACCCAGGCCTTCCATGTTGTAGACGGCCCCTCGGCCCGCGGCCTTCATGCCCGCCAGGGCTACCTTGCAGCCGTACAGGGCTCCCGCGCAGTTCGTGGCGAAGATGGTTCCGACCAGGTCCGGATCCAGAAAGTCCACCTCGGACTGGGGCTGGCCGATCCCCGCGTTGTTGATCCAGATGTCCACCCTCCCGAACCGGGCCGCCGCGAAGTCCCAGAGTCCCCGTACATCCCGGTAGTTCCGGACGTCGCAGACCGTACCCGCGGCCCGGCCCGGGGCTTCGGCGTCCAACTTGCGGACGGCCTCCGCCACCGTCGTTCCATTTCTTCCCGAGATCACGACGGAACAGCCCCGGGCCAGGAAGGCTTCGGCCAAGCCGTACCCGATGCCCCGGGCGCCCCCGGTGAGAACGACGACGGTTTCCCTCCCGTTGTTGGATTCCATGATACCTCCGATTGATTGGTTCCCGCGGCCTCAGCAGCAGCCGGCCTGATCCTTCCCGGCGCACGGGGCGTCCCCGCAGGAGGGGGCGGTGCCCCGGAGCTTGCCCAGGATGATGGCCGCCGCGCAGCCCACCCCGGCCTTCACGCTCAGGGCGGACGCGGGGCAGTTCAACGCGCAGGCCCCGCACTCCATGCAGGCTCCCCGGTCCTCGATGCGGGCCTTTCCGTTCTCCACGCGGAACACCCCGTGGGGGCAGACGTCGACGCAGTCCCCGCAGCCCACGCAGGCATCCGGATCGAGGCGAAGGCTATCTCCGTTCATCAGGTATTCGTACCGCATGGCCGTCTCCTAGGCGCCCGGGGCCCGGGATACGACGCCCAGGACCAGTCCGGCCGCGAGGCTCGCGGCCATGGGCCAGAATCCCTTCTCCACCTCCGCCAAGGCTCCGGTCTGGCAGGTGAAGGTGGAGGAGCCCGTGAAGTTCATCCCCAGGAAGGCCGTCACCGGGGCGGCCACCAGGATTCCCGATGCCGACGCGGTCGGCGAGAGGCCGAAGAAGGCCGCGCAGGCGGCCGCCCAGGCGGCACCCAGCACGGCCCCTTTCACCGAGAAGGCCCGGCCCGGGAGCCGTGGCAGGAGGGCGGGGAAGGCCAGGGCTCCCACCGGGACCAGTCCCGCCAGGAGGACCGCCGCGGGCAGGGCCCGGGACGACCAGGATCCGTCCGCCGGCAGTCCGTAGAGGGCCGCCAGGACCAGCCCCGCCGCGGCCAGGGGCCAGGAGTGGACCAGCTCCACCGGGGCCACCGCCAAGCGCTCCCGCAGGGTGAAGGTGATCCGGCGCATATCCTCGGTCTTGACCCGCCCGGCCTCCAGCCAGGGCCGTATATCCCGGGCCCGGACGGGCCCCCAGACGACCCGCCATCCCGTCCTCCGGGCGAGTTCCGGGGCCGAGACGCCGGTCGCCCCCAGCTGAGGCAGAACGAGCTCCCGGTGCCGTACCAGGGCGCCCAGCCGCGTCTTCGCGATCCGCGAGACCAGTTCCCCGGTGCCGAAGGTCCCCTTGCCGGCTGCGCACCAGACGTTGACGCCCTTCGTGTCCAGCACGAGGACCCACCCGTCGATCCCCGCGAGGCTCGACCGCAGGGCATCGAAGCTCAGCTTGTAGTTGGCCGTGACGAAGACCGGGGAATCCGGACCGGGTTTCCCGGCGGCGTAGAGCCCCGGAAGCACCCGGTACGCCCCGCGGCCGAAGCCCCACCGGACCTTGACGGCCCCCAGCCTGTCCCGGGGAGACAGCCGGGTGCGGAGTACGGGGACGGTCCGCCCCCGGACGACCAGGAAGCGCTCGATCCAGGGAACTTGGAGCTCCGAAAGAGCTGCGAATCCGGCCTGGCGTTCGGCGGGACCGGCGGGTTTCCGGACAAGGTCGATCATGATGCGCTCCCTGCTTGGACGCAGCACTCCGCCCCGCCGTTCCCGTGTCGGAACGAGCGGCGCGTCTCGGCCAAGACGGGCAAGGCCGCGAGGAGGTTCTCCGCGTCGGCGGGCGGCAGGGCGCCGAGGATGCGCCGGTAGTAGAGGTCGCACCGCTCGTTGATGGAGTCCGCCTTGGCCTTGCCGGGTCCGCTGAGAGAGACGATCTGTCTGCGCCGATTCTCCGGATCCTCCCGGCGTTCCACCAGGCCTGCCCTCACCAGACCGTCCACGGTTCGGGAGAGGGTGGAGGGATCGAGTTCCAAGCCCGCCGCCAGCTCGCCGATGCTGGTGGACCCGGCCTCCTCCAAGGCGAGCAGGAGGTGGCACTGGGCCGAGGAAATGCCGCAGCACTCGGTCTGGGCTTGGAGGGCCTGCTCGATTTCACGTTCCAGTATCCGGAGGTTTCTTCGGAAATTTCGTAAAGCCGTCGGTGTCACGGGAGCTCCTCGATGGAGGGGTGTCCGCAAATATCATGTATGATGAATAATATGTCAATACCAAAATATGTAAAATGCATCACTAAGCCGGGATGTCCACGTGTGGAATCTGGATGTGACGTCCTGGACGGCGGAACGGCGCCCTACCGCTTCTTTTAAAAGTGACCGACTTTTAAAATTAGCTCCAATT
>JAAYUR010000446.1 GCA_012517645.1 Treponema sp. | reverse complement strand
GGGGATTCCCTTCGTTCCATACAAGCCTCCATGCGGGATCGTGGTTTTACGGGGGTCCCTATTGTGGAGGGCGGGCGGCTCGTCGGGCTCGTGTCCATCGGGGACATCATCGCGGCGCTGGACGGGGGATGGATCGAGGAACCGGCGGAGGCGCACATGTCCAGGTCCGTCGTCGTGCTGGAGGACGACATGCCGCTCTCCTTCGCTATCACCTATCACCAGCGCTACCGGTACGGCCGCTTCCCGGTGTTGGACAAGTCCGGGACTCTCGTCGGGATCCTGACGCCTACCGATATCATCCGTTCCCTTCTGGTTGAAATGAACCGGGAGGTGGAGCGCCTGGAGTCCCGGCTCAAGGAGAACGCAGAACCTCCGGGCGGGGAAACCCTGCGCCTGGCCTTTTCGACGGTGCGCTACGACTTCGAGAACGCGGGCCGCGCTTCCGGGGCTATCAAGAAGGCCCTGAAGGACCGAGGGGTGGACCCTGCGGTCATCCGCCGGGTGGCTATCGCGACCTACGAGCTTGAGCTGAACCAGGTGATCCACTCCGTCGGCGGAACGATCACGTTCACCCTGGAACCGGGCCGCGCCGAGGTGCGCGCCGAGGACCGGGGACCGGGGATCCCGGACCTGGAACTGGCCATGCGGGAGGGATTCTCCACCGCGGACGAATGGATCCGGTCCCTGGGCTTCGGGGCGGGGATGGGCCTGCCGAACGCCCGCCGGAGCGCCGACGAGTTTTCCATAGAATCCGTTCCCGGCCGGGGGACCTCCGTTCGGGTGGGGTTTGCGCTCAAGCCGGATTCGACGTAGGATACGGCATGTTCGATTCGAGCGTATACAGAGAGCGGCGGGAAGCCCTGCGGCGTTCCCTCGCGGAACGGGGCCGGGACTCGGGCACGGTCCTCTTCCTGGGCAACCGCGAAAGCCCGATGAACTACCCGGACAACCCGTATCCCTTCCGGCAGGATTCTTCGTTCCTCTACTTCGCGGGGATCCCCCGGCCGGACTTGGCCCTTACCCTGGATCTCGGGACCGGTAAGGCCCTTCTTTACGGGGACGAGATCTCCCTGGATGACGTGATCTGGACCGGTCCCCGGCCTTCCCTCCGGGAGCTCGCCGACGAGGCGGGCTTGGACGGGATCCGGCCCCGGGCCTCCCTGGCCGGCGCGGCGGGTTCAGCGAAGCCCCTCCGCTTCCTTCCGCCCTACCGGGCGGAGCACCGGGAGGAGCTTGCGGAGCTCCTCGGGACGAGCCCGAAGGCGGTGGAGGCCGAGGCCTCCGTTGACCTGATCCGGGCGGTCGTCGCCCTCCGGGAGGTCAAGGAACCCCGGGAGGTCGAGAGGATGGACGCCGCCGCGGACCTTACCGCGGACATGCACCGGGCCGTTCTGGCCCGGGCCCGGCCGGGAGTCCGGGAGGTCGAGCTGGCCGCCCGGGCCGAAGAGGTCGCCCGGGCCGGAGGCGCGGGTCTGGCCTTCCCGGTCATCGCCACCACGCGGGGCTCGGTCCTCCACAACCACGACCATTCCGGCGTTCTGGCCGACGGAGACCTCTTCCTGATGGACATGGGGGCCGAGACGGCGGACGGGTACGCCGGGGACCTGACCACCACCTTCCCCGTGAACGGCCGCTTCGATCCCCGGCAGAGGGAACTCTACGAGATCCTCCTGTCAGCATTCCGGGCCGCTACCGCTTCCCTGGCTCCCGGGGTTCCCTACCGGGACGTCCACTTCGCGGCGGCCCGGGAGATCTTCACGGGGATGAAAGCCCTGGGCCTGGCTCGGGGGAACACCGAGGAGGCCCTGGCCGCAGGAGCCCATGCCCTCTTCTTTCCCCACGGGGTGGGGCACCAGATCGGCCTGGACGTCCACGACATGGAGAGCCTGGGGGAGGTGAACGTCGGGTACGACGGCCTGCCCAAGAGCCCCCAGTTCGGCCTCCGGTCCCTGCGCCTGGCAAAGCCCCTCCGGCCGGGCATGGCGGTGACCGTGGAGCCCGGGATCTACTTCATCGCCCCCCTCATCGCCAAGTGGAAGGCCGAGGGGCTCCATCGTGGATTCCTGGAGTACTCGAAGATCGAGGAATGGGTGTCCGTGGGCGGGATGCGGAACGAGGAGGACTGGCTGGTCACGGAAACCGGAGCCCGGAAGCTGGGCGGTCCCTTCGACAAGTCCGCCCCGGCCCTGGAGGCCGCCGCCGGCTCGGAATGGAGGGACCGGCGATGACGGGCGCCCCGGAACTGACCATCGACCCCGTCCTGGAGCCTCGGAAGATTCGGATCGGCCTGGTTTGGGGCCTGGGCCTGCCATCCTGCCCGCCAAAAACCGGTCCCTCCGCGTCCCTGGCCGCCCTGCTCGGGAAGGTGGCCGCCGCGGGGGAGGGGTTCCTGGCGCCGGAACGCAAGGCCGGTGTGCGGAACATGCTCCGATTCGGGGCCTACAAACCCGCGGGCCGGTCCAAACCCTCCAGCGAATACCTCCTGGCCGCGGCGCTCGCGGGGGATTTTCCCATCGTGAACGGGCCTGTGGACGCCAACAACGAGGTGAGCCTGCGCTGGGGCTACCCGGCCAGCGTCTTCGACCTGGCCAAGACCGGCCCGATACTCCAGCTCTCCCGGGGCCGGCAGGGGGAGAGCTTCGTGTTCAACCCCTCGGGCCAAAAGATCGATTTGGAGGATCTCATCGTGGTCCGGCGCAGGGTCGGAGACGCCTGGGAAGCCTGCGGCAACCCCGTCAAGGACGCCATGGCCACCAAGGTTTTCGAGACCGCCCGGGACGTGGCCGGGGTGATCTACGCCCCTGTGACGGATCCCAAGGCGGACCTGGAAGCCTGCGCGGAACGGTTCGCCCGGATCCTGGGGGAGGACTGCGGCGCCCGGGAGGCGGGGTGGAGGATCGTGTGAAGCGGACGGTGGACAGGGTACGATGAACGGAAGGAGCCCGAGATATTCGGTCGGATACATTGCCGACCCGGAGGAGGCGGCCGCGATCCGGCGCCTCCTCCGTCCACTGTTTACTGTCCACCGTTAACCGGATAGAATCGCTCCATGGAATCTACGCGCGGAGGCCCGGCCCCCCTGGTCGGTATCATCATGGGCAGCGACTCGGACCTCCCGGTCATGGCCGAGGCGGCCCGCATCCTCGAGGAGCTCGGGGTGCCCCATGAGACCACGATCGTCTCCGCCCACCGCACCCCGGACCGGATGTACCAGTACGCCAAGGGAGCCCGGGGCCGGGGACTGGAAGTCCTGATCGCGGGCGCCGGCGGGGCGGCCCATCTTCCGGGGATGTGCGCCAGCCTTACGGAGCTACCCGTCGTCGGCGTTCCCATTCGGACCAAGTCCCTCGGCGGCCTGGACAGCCTCCTATCCATCGTGCAGATGCCCCCGGGCATACCCGTGGCTACGGTGGCCGTGGACGGGGGTCGGAACGCCGGCCTCCTGGCGGCCCGCATCCTGGCCTGCAGCCGTCCGGAGCTGGCGGAACGCCTTCGGTCCTGGACGGCCGCCCGGGCTTCCGAGGTCCTTGACAAGGCGGACCGCTTGGAGAAGGAGGGCCCCTCGGCCTTCCTCGACCGGGCCTAGGACGGTTATGGAAATCATAGTCCCCACCGAAGAGAATCTCCGGCGTGCCGCCCGAGTCCTCGCCGAGGGAGGCCTCGTGGCCTTCCCCACGGAGACGGTCTACGGACTGGGGGGCGACGCCTGGAACCCCCGGGCCCTGGCACGGATCTTCGAAGCCAAGCGGCGCCCCTCCTTCGACCCCCTCATCGTTCACGTGGCGGGCATAGCCGCCCTGGACGACGTCGCGGATCTGGGAGCCCTAAGCCGGGAATCCCGCACGGCCGCCTGCGCCCTCATGGAGGAGTTCTGGCCCGGGCCCCTCACCCTGATCCTCCCCAAGCGTCCCCGGGTGCCCGATCTGGCTACAAGCGGACTTCCCACCGTGGCGGTTCGCTTGCCTGCCCATCCCGTGGCCCGGACCTTGATCGAGCTATCCACGGGGGCCGTGGCCGCCCCCAGCGCCAACCCTTTCGGCTACCTGAGCCCCACCCGGGCCGAGCACGTCGCCTCCCAGCTCGGGGAGCGGGTGGACCTGATCGTGGACGGGGGACGATGCCCGGTCGGGGTGGAGTCCACGGTGGTGGACGTCACGGGCCCTTCGCCCAGGGTGCTTCGTCCCGGGGGACTGTCCCTGGAGAGACTGCGCCGCGCGGTGTCGGGGATCGAGGTCCTGGATCGGACGGACCCGGCGCCCAAGGCCCCGGGCCAGCTGGCCAACCATTACTCGCCCCGCTCGGATTTGCACCTGGTGCTTCCCGGGGGCCTCGCCGGAGTCCGACCCTCGGGCCGGGCGGCCGCCCTCGTCTTCGACGCCTCGAGCCGGAACCGTCTGGGCCCGGCTGCGGCCCGGTTCGCGGACGTCCGGGCCCTCTCCGAATCCGGGGACCTTGTGGAGGCGGCCGCTAATCTTTTCGACCTTCTCCACGAATTGGATGCCGGCGGCTTCGACGAGATCTGGGCGGAACGGGTTCCCGACTCGGGCCTGGGGGCGGCCGTCAACGACAGGCTCTACAAGGCCAGCAAAAAAACCTGACCCACGAGGTTTTTTCAAAACCCCCTGGGTGTTGAAAAAGCTGCCTTGAAATCCGCACTTGGGTTCAGCGGTTGTATCGCAGCCGCAAGCAATCGCAAAGCCACTTTTTGAAAGAGATCGACTTTTGAAATTGGCGCCCACCTCATTCGATTCGTAGTATAATCAAGCCGCTCGATTCCTCCGATAATGAGCATGGAGGAGAGCGATGCAGACGATCGATTCCGCGTACAGCCTGTCCCTCGCCGTGATGCTGTCCCGGTACAGTTCCGCCGGCCGCGTCTCCATCCCCGTGCCCCATAACCAGGTCATCTACGCCAACTTCGAACATGTCGCCGGAGTCCCCGCCGAGGACGGCGGTTCTTCCGTGGACCGGCTCAAGATTCTCAACACCCTGATCGACCGATTGACCAGCCTCAAGACGGATGCCCTGGCGTCCCGGGAGAACGCGGGCTTGGTGTCTCCGGACCGGGTGGACGCCCTCTTGGAGCAGTACGGACGGGAGGCTCACGCCCTCGCAGCCCGCAGCGGCCCCTATGTACCGAGCCTGGGATTGCCTCCGGGCTCCCTGATCTCCCTCGCGGCCTAGGGTCTAGGGTTTCGTCTCGTACAATCTCGATCCTGAGAATCGACGAAGCCCGCAGGGTTCCGGTGCCGCCGAACGTCGCCGCCGTTAAGGCCGCGACGACGTTCCCCCGCGCTCCCCCAGCATCCGGGTCAGCGCCTCCTCGGCGTCCAGCCCGTAGTGGAGCACCCCGTAGACCACCGAGGCCCAGAGGACGTTCCGGCCGTACTGGCGGGTTTCCTCGATGGACAGGGATTCCAGAAGAAGGTCGTCCGGGAAACCCGGGGCGGCCCGCTCCCACTGTCGAACCCGGGAAAGACCCGCGTTGTAGGCGAAGACCGAGGGCAGGACCCGGCCGTTCAGGGCCCGGAGCAGGCCGGCGAAATGGGCGCTGCCCAGGCGGAGGTTGTCCGCCGGATCCTCCAGATTGTAGGACCCCAGGCGGAGCCGCCGGGCGGTCTCCTCCGCCGTGGCGGGCATGAGCTGGGCAAGGCCGACGGCTCCGGCCCGCGAAACCACCGCGGGTCGGAAGTAACTCTCGGATCGCGCCAGACCGTACAGGACGTGCTCCTCCATGCCCGAGGCCGCCGCCGCCGCGGAGACCTCAACCGGCCAGGGCCGGGGCCAGAGGAGCTCCCAGTCCTCCCGGGACGGCTCATACCCGGGGTCCTCGAACAGGCGGTTCATCACGAGCATGGAGGCCGCGGGGTTCCCTGAATCCCTCAGCAGGACCGCAAGGCGGCGGCGGGTCTCGAAGTCCGGGGCCTCCGGGGAGCCTTCCAGGGCCCGAGCTTCCTGGGGGACCAGGTCCGCGAGGCCGTACAGGGCGAACCCCGCAAGGTAGTCTTCCGTCTCCGGTCCGTAGCGCCGGGCATCCCGGGCGGATCGGGATTCCGGATGCCGGGTTTCGATGGGCCGGGAGGGAGGGATGCGGACCAGGGGCTGGCCGAGTCGGTGGGCGGCGAGGAGACGGTAATAAGGCTCCGGACTCCGGGACCTCACCTCCTCGTAGGCCCGCCTCGCGTAGTCCCCGGGGTCAAGAGCGGTCCCGTCCTCCCTCCGGGGCGGGGCGATCCCCGTCTCCGCGGCTCGGCCAGCCACGTAGACGAGGCGGGACGCGGCTCGGGGGCTCATCCACGGGGCTGCCTCGGAGCGCAGGATGTACAAGACCGCGCCGTCCTTGGCCAGGAGAGCTTCCCGGGCCAGGCGCTCGAGGACATCCGCGAAGGAGGCGGGGGCGTGCCAGGACGGGGCGGTCCGGGCCAGCCAGACCGCGGCCTCCCGCCGGCTGGTCGGCAGGAGACTTTCCGCCCGGTACCAAGCCGCCGCGTCCCGGTCCTCCCCGGAAGGCGCAAGCTCCCAGGCCCGGACGAACTCCTCGGCCGCCTCGGCCCGGCGTTCCAGCCGGGAGAGCATCCGAGCCCGGTAGAAGACGGCGACGTACAGCGCCTCCCGGGGATCGGCCGCCGATACCCGCGCGGAATGAGTTCCGGCGGATTCGGAGTCTCCTTCCGTGCCGCTCTTCGCGTCGCCTTCCCGGCGCTCGGTCAAGGCGGCGCGCGCCGCGGCTTCCAGGGCGGACATGGCTCGGATGCCCTCCTCCGGGGCCGGGGCGTAGAGGTAGGCCTTCCCCGCGTCCGACAGGTACGCCCGGGGCAGGGCGGGGGATAGGAGGCCCGGGAAGGACGCCAGGGCCCGATAGGCCGCCCCGTAGTCCCGGCGCGCCACCTGGAACCGCATGCGGAAAAGCCCGAGCTCCCCTTCCGGGAACGGGGCTCCGGCCGCCACGGCCTCGGCCTCGGCCGGAACCGAAGCCTCGGCGGCCCCGGAACGCTCGGCGGACCAGGGTTCCGGGATCGTCAAGGCTTCCGCGGCCGCCAGGGCCTCCTCGAGATCCTCGATCCGGGGGGCCTGCAATGCGAAGAGTTCCCGGATACGGGCGGAGCGCTCCGAGGGGTCCGCGGCTGTCCGGAACCGAAGGCCGGAGAGGAGGGCCTCGTCCTTGCCGGTCTCTTCCGGCCAGGCCGCGGACAGGGCGCCCAGCTCCTCCCGGGCCTCGGATAGGAGCCCCAGGGCGGTCAGGGCCTCGACCCGCCGTCTGCGGGAGATGTAGTCGTCGATCCCGGCTCGGATCCCGCGCTCGGAAAAGGCCAGGAGCCCGGCCCAGTCCTTGCGGCGGTAGAGGGCCTCGGGCAGGAGTTCCCAGGCCCTCCGTCGGAAGAGTCCCGATTCCCTGCGGGAGGCCAGTTCCAGGAGGACGATCTCCCGCTCCCCGTCCCCGGAAAGGCCGGCGGCCCGGGCCGCGTAGTAGAGCGCCCCGGGTCCCAGCCGGGCCAGCTCGGCCAGGCGTTCGGTCTGGGCGGACAGGATCAGGGAGCGGTCCCCCGCCAAGAGCCGGTCCCGAAGTTCGTGCGCCCGGACGCCCAGGACGATCGGATCCTCGCAGGAAGCGGTCAAGGCGGCGGCAGCTAGGAGGAAGAAGAAAAAGGCTCGCGGCGGATGCCGCGGGCCTTTCACAAGGTTTGTACCACTCGGTCGACGCAAAGGAACTCCTCGCCCTTCCGCGGTTTGCTCTCCCTTACCTGGGGGGGATCCAGATCGTGCGGCCGGAGATGATCAGGTTCGGGTTGCGGATCTTGTTGGCCCGGGCGATGCGCGGATAGAGCCAGGGATCCCGGTAGAAGACGTAGGAGAGGTCCCAGAGGGTATCCCCCCAGCGGATCTTGTAGTTCACCCCGGGCTTCATGCCCGGCCGCGCGGCCACCTCGGGCCGGACGTAGGCGGCCATGCCCGCGGGCAGGGCCTTGGGAGGCTCCGCCGGCGCCGGAGCGGGCTGGGGCGGAGGTGCAGGCTGGGCGGCCGGGGCGGGTTGGGGAGCGGGCGCCGGCTGAGGGGCGGGCGCGGGCTGGGCAGCCGGAG
>JAAYUR010000367.1 GCA_012517645.1 Treponema sp. | reverse complement strand
GATCCCGGCGCGCTTCTTGGCCTTGAGGTCGCGGGACAGGTCCAGGAGATACCGGATCTCCTCGGGGCTGAAGTCTTTTAGGGTAAGAAAGCTTCTTCCTCTCAGGTTGACGGGCATGGAATCCTCCTCGTTCGGGTTGGGGCCTGAAGGCCGGTTCGGGGCCGAGGCTCAAAGCGGGTATATCACCGGAGGGATCGTCCGGTCAAGGGATAACCGATTATTCATTGTATTGTATAAAAATACAGTTAACGTGACCCTTGGTTCGGCACCGTCCGGCGAGTTCGGAGCCCGGGGCGGCCGGCTCCCATCGAAGGTGGGGCGGCCGCACAAGCTTCGTAACAGCAGCAGGTTCCTCCTGCAGTCCGGCGGGAACGGTTCGGATCGTCCTCGGGCTTTTCCAAATTCCCCCGTTGACAGAATGGGAAAGTGGGTTGAAAATGTAAGCGCTTACATAGATCTCTCGAGTTCGCAAAGAAGGAGGATTCTGCAATGAAAAAGTTGCTTGCCGCGATCGCGGTCCTGCTGGTCCTGGGCGCCGGGCTCGTGTCCTGCGCCAAGAAGGGGAGCAACGAGCTGGTGATCCAGTCCTACATGTCCGACGAGGCGCCCAAGAAGGCGTTCCAGGCCCTGGTGGACCAGTTCATGAAGGAAAACCCCTCGATCAAGGTGACGGTCAACACCACGGCTCACGAGCAGTTCAAGACCCAGCTGGTGAACTACCTGACCGCCAAGGACGCCCCGGACGTCCTGACCTGGTTCGCGGGGTTCCGGATGCAACAGTACGCCATGAAGGGACTCCTGGCTCCCATCGATACGGCCTGGAACGACGCGGAGTTCCCCGCAGCCTTCAAAACGGCTTCCAGCTACGAGGGCAAGGTGTACTTCATGCCCCAGTCCTGGTACTGGTGGGCGGTCTACTACAACAAGGACGTATTCTCCAAGCTGAACCTTACGCCTCCCAAGACCTGGGAGGAATTCCTGGCCGTGTGCGCGGCCCTCAAGAAGGGCGGATTCGAGCCCATCGCCATCGGGGCCAAGGACACCTGGACCGCGGGCGGTTGGTTCGATTATATGAACGTGGCCGTAAACGGCGGAGCCTTCCATCAGGAACTCACAGCGGGGAAGGTCGCCTACACGGATCCGAAGGTTCTAAAGTCCTTCGGGTACATGGCGGAACTCGCACGGAACGGTTACTTCATGAAGAACGCGGCCAGCTATTCCTGGCAGGAAGCCGCGACGGTCCTCTTTGACGGGAAAGCCGGGATGTACCTCATGGGGCAGTTCATCAAGGACGTGGCTCCCGCGGACAAGAAGGACAAGATCGACTGGTTCAAGTTCCCGATCGTGGGCGGCAACACCGCCTACGGGGTGGATACTCCCTTCGACGGATACATGGTCCCGGCGAAGGCCAAGAACAAGGACAACGCCCTGAAGTTCATGGCCTTCCTGGCCCGCAAGGACACCCAGGAAGCCTTCTGCAAGCCCCTCGGGCGGTTGGCGGCCAACTCCATGGTGCCCGTGCCGAACGAGGACGCGCGCCGGGGGCTGGAGATGGTTAAGGGCGCGACCACGGCCATGCAGTTCTACGATCGGGACGCCCCGGAGGAGATGGCCGCCAAGGGTATGGACGCCATCGTGGAGATCATCCAGAATCCGGACAAGGTGGATTCCATCCTGGCGGCTCTGGACAAGGAGAGGGAGCGGATCTACGCGGCCCTGAAGTAGCCCGGCTGTGAGCGGCCGGCCCGGAAACGGTTCCTCCGCCCGGGCCGGTCGTTCCCGCGGTTCCGCGCCAAGGAGGCGAGGGTGAAGAAGAAGTGGACGAACGACCCGGCCTGGACGCCCTGGGCCTTCCTGGCCGTTCCCCTGGCCCTCTACTTCATTTGGGTGGTCGCCCCGATCTTCCAGAGCTTCGCCTTCGCCTTCACCAAGCGGGATTCCATCGTCTACGGGGCGGCCTGGGCGGGGCTGGCCAACTTCCGCAGGCTCTTCAGGGATCCCCAGTTCTGGCTGGCGGTCAAGAACAACTTTTTTTGGCTGGTCTTCTTCGTAGGCGTCCCGGTGCCCATCGGCCTGGGAGCGGCCATGCTCTTCAACTCCAAGCTTCCCGGGAATCGGGTCTACAAGACCTTGTTCTACCTACCCATGACCCTCTCGTTCACGATCATCGGGACGATCTGGATGTGGATCTACAACCCGGACTTCGGAGCCCTGAACGTCTTCCTGCGGTCCATCGGGCTGGAATCCCTGGCCCTGCCCTGGCTCGGGGATCGCAGGTACATGACCGGGGCCCTGATCGCCGTGGGCGTATGGCGACAGGTTCCCTACGTCATGATCCTCTACCTGGCCGGACTCCAGGGGGTTCCCACGGAGGTCCTGGAGGCCGCCCTGATCGACGGGGCGAACGCTTGGCAAAGGTTCCGCAAGGTGATCCTGCCCCTCCTGATGCCCGCCACCGTCGTGGCGGTCACGATCTCCATCATCGACTCCCTCAGGGCCTTCGACGTGGTCTACGTCATGACGAACACCAAGGCCCGGGCCGCGGAGGTCCTTGCCAGCTACATGTACTCCAGCGCCTTCGGCTACTCGGATTACGGCTACGGTTCCGCCATCGCGGTGATCCAGTTCCTGATCACCCTGGTCTTCATCCTGGTGTACGTCGGCGACGTTCTCAAGAAAGAGGAAGCCCGGTAGGGCGGGGGAGGCTTGTATGGAACACGCGGCGCATCCGGCCCGGAAGGCTCTCCGCTCGGCTTCGTTCTATGCGGGGGCGACGTTCCTCGTGGGGCTTTGGCTTCTGCCCCTTCTGATCGGTCTCTTTACGTCCCTGAAATCCATGGACGAGATCATGGCCAGCCCCTTCATGTGGCTTCCGCCCAAGTCGGTTCGGTGGTCCAATTATGTGGAGGCCTGGAACCGCGCCGGAATGGGCCGCTACGTGTTGAATACGGTCATCGTCACGATCCCCTCGGTGCTCGGCACCCTGCTGATCTCCAGCCTGGCGGCCTTCGCGCTTGCCTTCTACCGGTTCCGCCTGAACAAGGCGGTCCTGATCCTCTTCGTGGCGGGCATGCTGATCCCCTTCCAGATGCTCATGATCCCGGTCTTCCGCATGTCCAATTCCCTGGGGATCGACGACACCTACGGGGGAGTCATCCTATTCCACATAGCCTTCCAGCTGGGGTTCTGCACCTTCTTCCTGCGGAACTTCATGAAGCAGATCCCCTTTTCCCAGATCGAGGCTCCCCGGATCGACGGGGCCTCGGATTTCCTGATCTATAGAAGGATCATCCTGCCCCTGTCCCTGTCGAGCCTGGCGGCCCTGGGCGTCCTGGAGTTCACCTGGATCTGGAACGACCTGCTCTGGTCCCTTGTGTTGCTCCGCTCGGACGCGATCAAGACCGTGACCCTGGGCCTCGCGAACATGCAGGGAGAGTTCATCAGCTCCTACAACCTGACCGCGGCGGGCTCCATCATCGCGGCGTTGGCGCCCCTGTGCGTGTTCCTCTTCTTCCAGCGCTATTTCATCCAGGGGCTCACCATGGGGGCCGACAAGGGCTGAGCCGGGATCCCGGGACCTTCACAAGCTTCGTGACACTACGAGACGCGTTCCGCGGTCGATTCCCGCACCTCCAGGGTCGGGGCTATGTAGACCGAATCTTGGGCGGTCCCCTTTCCCGCAAGGGCTTCCAAGAGAAGCTCCGAGGCTGCCCTCCCGACTTCGTTCATCCGCAGGTCCACGGCGGTCAGCTGGACCCGGCCGGAGGTGGCCAGGATGGTGTCGTCGTGGCTGACGATGGAGACGTCCCGGGGGATGGAGAGGCCCGCCTTCGTGATCGCGGTGATGGCGCCCCGGGCCTGGAGGTCGTTGCAGCAGAAGAGCGCGCTCCCCAGGAGCCCCGCCCGGATCGCCCGACCTACGGCTTCCTCCGCCAGGGGAACCACGTCCTCGGTGTTCGGCTCTTCCACCCGAAGGACCCGGTCCGGCCGGATCTCGGCCCCGCGCTCCCGAAGCCATTCCTCCCAGGCCTCCTCCTTGAGGTCGTAGGAGTACCCTCTACGCCCCCGGAGGAAGGTCACATCCCGGTGTCCCAGCCCCCATAGATGCTCCATGGCCAGCCGCATCCCCAGGCGCTGGTCCAGGAACACCTCCCGCATGCCCGAGCCCCGGAGGGATGGGTTTGAATGGACCAGGACTACGGGCCGCGTTTCCGCCTCCCGGGCGAAGAATCCCGAGGCGAAATTCTCGTTTGATACGTCGATGACGATGATGCCGTCCACCCGCCGGGCCGCGAAATCCCGGGCGTAGCGCTTTTCGAGCTCCGGAGAATCGTCCGTGGCGCCCAGAAGCATCATGTACCCCGTATCCCGCAGGCGCTTGTGGATCGTCTCGGTGATCTCCATGTAGTAGGCGTTGCTGATGGAGATGATCAGGACCCCGACGGTCCTGGATTGCTTGGACGCCAGACCCCGGGCCAGGGAATCGGGGATGTACTCGCGTTCTCGGATGACCGCCTCCACCCTCGCCCGGGTTTCCGGTCGGACCAGGTCGGGTCGGTTCAGGACCCGGGAGACGGTGGCCGAGGAGACCCCGGCCTCGCGCGCGATATCCTCGATTCTCATTCCAGCTCCTATGAAAGCGCTTACATAGTGTGCCGCCCCAAGCGGGAGCTGTCAAGGGAAAGCGGGAACTCCGGACGGGCCGGCCCTTAGTTTTCCTGCTGTTTATGGTACAGGAAACGCTTGATCTTCTGGGTCGGGGTTTTCTCGAAGGGCTCGTGGTGGAGGGCCGCCTTGGAGATGCGGTTGAAGGCCGCGAGTCCCGCGTTGACTTCCTTCCGGATCCTCTCCAGGAGCTCCTCCGCGGAGCG
>JAAYUR010000523.1 GCA_012517645.1 Treponema sp. | reverse complement strand
GTGGTCCGCTCCTTCAACCTCTTCAACCTCCCCTTCTTCCTGGGATCCTACGAAAACGTGGACAAGATCCAGGCGGGCAAGGCGGGCGCGGCGATCGTCAAGGAATTCGAGCGCGGCGGCATCAAGTTCCTGGCCTGGGGCGAGAACGGCTTCCGGCAGGTGACGAACAGCAAGCGCGAGATCAAGACCCCCCAGGATCTGGCGGGCCTCAAGCTCCGCGTGGTCGGCTCCCCGATCTTCGTGGACATCTTCAAGCAGTTCGGTGCCGACCCGGTGAACATGAACTGGGCGGACGCCGTGACCGGCTTCCAGCAGAAGGTCGTGGACGGCCAGGAGAACCCCAAGTCCGTCCTCACGGTCGTCAAGATCTGGGAATACCACAAGTACATGACCAACTGGAACTACGTCCTCGATCCTCTCGTGTTCGGCGTGAACATGAAGGTCTGGAACTCCTTCCCCAAGGACATCCAGAAGGCGATCGAGGAGGCCGCGGTTGAGGCCGCCGGATACCAGAAGGCCCTGGCCCGCGCCCACCTGGACGGGACCAAGTCCCTGGACATCCTCAAGACCAAGTACAAGGTCACGGAGATGCCGATCGAGCCCTTCAAGCTGGCGGTGGACAACGGAATGGTCATCACGAACCTGACCCCCGCCCAGATGCAGGCCTTCAAGGACGCGACCAAGCCCATCTACGACAAGTGGATCCCCCAGATCGGCAAGAACATCTACGATCTGGCCGTACAGGACATGAAGAAATAAGGTCCTAAGGCAACGCACATACGCCGCTGCGGCTCCGGCCTGTCCGATAGCCCGCTCGCGAATCGGACAGGCCGGCAGCGGTCCCGCCGGAACGCGCCGGGCGGGAACTCAAGGGGTGCCCGGACCGGGCACCCCTTGAATCGTCGAAAGCACCGAGTGATCGAGCACTGATCCGCGGCCCGACCATACCGGCCGCCGGGGCAACGCCGGAAACTTCAAGGAGGGCTGGGAAACCTATGGAAAAGAAGAGATACCATGCGGAGGAAATCATCGGGGCCGTGCTCCTGGCCGGTATGGCCGTCCTGACCTTCCTCAACGTGATCAACCGCTACGTGTTCAAGAAGAGCATCGCTTTCACGGAAGAGATAACCGTGAACCTCTTCGTTTGGATCACCCTGATCGGCATTGCCATGGCCTTCCGCAAGGGGGCCAACCTCCAGATGACGAACCTCTTCGACCGCTTTAGCCCGAGACTCAAGAGGGCGGCCACGGTCGCCGCGGGGGTGATCGGCATCCTCATCTTCGGCTTCATCATCGTGAACTCTTGCCGGGAGATCTGGAAGAACATGACCTTCTACCGGACCACCTCGGAGGCCCTGGGGATTCCGACCTGGATCTACAGTCTGGGAACCCCGATCTTCTCGGTCATGGTTATCTGGGAGATATTCCGTTCCACCTTCAGGAAGCCCAAGGCCCCTTCGGCGGAAGGAGGCGAGTGATGGCGGCCCTCATCGTCTTCGGTCTCTTCGTCCTGCTCATCGCCTTCGGCGCCCCCATCGGGGTTGCCCTGGGAGCCGCGGGCATCGGGGCCATCCTCAACTTCGACCTGGGCGTGGCCATGGTCTCCCGCAACTTCGAGGCCAACATCGCCAAGTTCCCCCTCATCGCCATCCCCTTCTTCATCCTGGCGGGGAACCTCATGGAGAAGTCCCGGATCGTGGACGGCATCTCCAAGTTCGTCATCCTGCTGACCGGGAAACGCACCGGGGGCCTGGCGATCGCCGGGGTCATCACCTGCATCTTCTGGGGCGCCGTCTCCGGCTCCGGCCCGGCGACCGCGGCTGCCCTGGGCATGGTCTTCATCGCCCCCATGATCCGGCAAGGCTACGACAAGTACTACGCGGCCTCCACGATCGCGGCGGGGGCGGGGCTGTCCATTATCATCCCGCCCTCCATCGCCTTCATCGTCTACGGAAACCTGACCAACGTATCCGTGGGCGCCCTCTTCCTGGGCGGCATCCTGCCCGGGATCGTCGTCGGACTCTTCCTGATCATCGCGGTGTACCTGGGCGCGCGGAAGCACGGCTTCCGGGGCTCCGAGGCGTCGGGG
>JAAYUR010000359.1 GCA_012517645.1 Treponema sp. | reverse complement strand
CGAGGAGGACCTGGCCACGCCGAGCGAGGACATCGCCAGCGTGGCGGCGGTATCGGCCCTGGACTTGCCGGTCAAGGTCCTGGCCTGCATCGGCTTCGGGATCGACTGGTACCACGGCCTCAGTCACGCCCGGGTCCTGGAGGCCACCGCGGAGCTCGCAGCGGCGGGGGGCTTCCTGGGGGTCTTCTCCCTCCTTTCCGGGATGCCCGAGGCCGAGCTCTTCCGGCAGGCCTGCGCCTGGGTCTTCGACCGGATGCCCGGCGACGAGAGCGCCGTGGCCAGCTCGGTGATCTCCGCCCTGGACGCCCTGCGGTGCACCCGGGGCATCCTGGACGTGACCAAGGTCATCCTCGACTACCGGCAGGGCCTGGGAAAGCTCCGGCCCCGGATCCCCATCCCCATCTAGGAGCCGAGATGGAACGATTGAGAATGCACTGGGACCCCCGGCAGGTCGGTCCGGTCTCGGAGAGCTACGCACCCTACGCCTCGATCGCGCGGCTGACCGTGGAGGCCTTCCTCCAAAGCGGCCTTCCCGTCGAGGTAGTCGGGGACTGGCCGCCCGCGACCCCGGAGGAGCTCGCCCGGGCCCACGACCCGGAGCACGTCCGGAAGGTCCTGGAGGGCCGGGACACCAACGGCTTCGGGAACGAGGACCCCGCGGTCGCCCGGGCGGCCCTCTGGGAAGCGGGCTCCTTCCTGTCCGCCGCCTTCGACGCGGCCCGGACCGGGGATCCCGCCTTCAGTCCCAGCCAGGGCTTCCATCACGCCACCTGGGGCGAATGCTGGAACTTCTGCACCTTCAACGGCCTCGTCGTGGCCGCCCTCCGGCTTAGGGAGGAGGGCCGGGCCCGGAGGGTCGGGATCCTGGACTTCGACTGCCACTGGGGAAACGGCACGGACGACATCCTGGAGCGCCTCGGACTCGATTGGATCGTCCATTGGTCCTTCGGCAAGTTCAAGCGGACCGTCCGCCGGGGGATCGGCTGGGACGCCTGGATCGAGGGCCTGCCGGGGGAGCTGGAGACCCGCTTCGCGGACTGCGGCATTCTTCTATATCAGGCCGGGGCGGACCCCCACATCGAGGACCGCTTCGGCGGGGAACTCACGACGGAGCAGATGCGCCTGCGGGACAGGGCGGTCTTCCGCTGGGCCGCCGCCCGGGGCGTGCCCGTGGCCTGGAACCTGGCGGGGGGCTACCAGGATCCCCCGTCCAAGGTCGTGGACTTGCACCGGATCACCCTGGAAGAGTGCCTGGCGGCGCGGGGCCTTCAGTAGAGGAGTTCGACCCGGAGGCCCGGGAAGCGCAGGAAGTCCCGGTCTCCCGTGACGATTGCCGCGTCATTCTCCAGGCAGAGGGCGGCGAGGTGGGCGTCGGTCGTGAGGTTGCCGCCGGTGCCCGAGGCGAGCAGGAGGTGCCCCAGGATCCCGAGATGGGCCTTTCCGGGATCCAGGATGCGGACCGAGGGCCGGGCCGCCAGGTCCCGGATCCATCCCAGGGCCTGCTCGACGGACAGAGGCATCGGAAAGACCCGGCTCGAGGTCGTGAGCCGGAGGAACCCGAGGATCACGGCCCAGGGAAGTCCGATCTCCTCCGTCCCCTCATTCACGGCCTCCTTCAGCCACGCCTCCGCCCGTTCGTGGCGGGCCGAGTCCGCGTCGACGGCGTACAGCAGGACGTTCAGGTCCGGGATGATCACTTGCGCAGGTCCCGCTTGGCGATCGCGGCGTCGGCCTCCAAGTTATCCGCGACCTCCCAGGCCTTGTCGAGGTCCGCGGCGGGAGTCCCCATCCGGTAGGAAACGGGCTTCCACGGGGATCGGCCGACCGGGTCGCGCCCCAGGCCCTTTGCCAGG
>JAAYUR010000284.1 GCA_012517645.1 Treponema sp. | reverse complement strand
TACGGCAGGTCCGTCGGGCCTTCGAAGACATCCTCGAAGCCCCGGGGGTAATGGTACTCGATCCGGTCCTTGTCCGCGGGCCAGGTGAATTTTCCTCCCACCTGCCAGACGAAGGGAGTGAATCCGTAGCCCAGGCGGTCTTTCTTCATCCTCCACAGGGCCACGATCTCCGTGGGGTCCGCCTGGAAGTTGGTCCAGATGTCGTGGTGGAAGGGAATGACCACCCTGGCGCGGAGGCATTCGGCCATGCGCAGGATATCCACGCTGGTCATCTTGTCCGTCACCCCCCGGGGGTTCTCCCCGAAGGAGCCTAGGGCCACGTCGATCCGGTGCTCGTTGCCGTGCTTGGCATAGAGGTTCGAGTAGTGGGAGTCCCCGGAGTGGTACAGGGAACCGCCGGGAGTCTTGAACAGGTAGTTCACCGCCCGCTCGTCCATGTCCTGGGGCAGCCGGCCCGCCAGGCCCTGATCCGCGGGGGCCGTGATCAGGGCGGTCCGGTCGAAGGACTCCAGGGCCAGGATCTCCACGTCCTTGACCTTTACGACGTCCCCGGGCTTCACGGTTATGCAGCGGCCTTCCGGCACCCCCCAGGAGGTCCAGAGTTTGACGCAGGCGGCGGGCCCGACGAAGGGGACGTCGGGGCCGCAGTTTTTCAGGACCGCGGCGGCCACGTTCACGTCGATGTGGTCGTTGTGGTCGTGGGTCGCCAATACGGCGTCCACGTTCTTGATGGCGAAGGGATCCAGGGGGAAGATCGAGTTCCGGAGGTTGAGCTGGAGCTTCTTGGCCCCCGTCATCCTCTGCATCTGGTGTCCCGCGGCCATCGCGGGGTTCTTGTGGGTCTTCTTGCCGGTGCCAACCCAGAAGTCCGTGCAGATGTTCGCCCCGCCTTGAGACTTCAGCCATATCCCGGTGCAGCCCAGCCACCACATCGCGAAGGTGCCGGGCGCTACGTCCTCCTCCTCGATCTCCTCGTTCAGCCAGGTTCCCCATTCCGGGAAGGTGCCCAGGATCCAGGATTCCCGAGTGATTCCGTCTATCTTCGCCAAGGTGTTCCTCCTATGGTTCTCTTCGCTACGCCCGGGAGAGGGTTCGGCGTTTAGGCACCAGGTAACCCTCGTTCAAGAGCAGGGCGAGTATGATCACGGTGCCGATCGCGATGGGTTGGTATAGGTTCGGCACGTTCAAGAGGTTGAGTCCGTTGATGATGAAGGCCACCATGATGGCCCCGATCAGGGCGCCTACGACGGAGCCTCGGCCGCCCACGGCGCTGGTGCCGCCGATCACCAGGGCGGTCATAACGTCCAGCTCGATCCCCGAGGCCGCGGCCGCGAAGACCTGCTGGGTCAGGGAGGCCAGGATCACGCCCCCCACCGCGGAGGTTCCGCCGGAGATCGTGTAGGAGATCAAGCGAACCCGGTCGGGGTCCACCCCGGACAGCCGGGCGGCAACCTCGTTGGATCCCACCGCCATGACTTGGCGCCCGAAGGCCGTTCTGCGGAGCAGGAATTGGCTCGCGATCACCAGGGCTACCATGATGTAGATCGGGTTGGGTAGGCCCAGGAAGCGCCCCGTGCTGATCAGGATGAAGGGCTTGGGTTCCAAAATGGCCAGCATGGCTCCCTGGGAGACCACCAGGGCGATCCCGTAGAGGTAGGTCTTGGCGGCCATGGTGACCACGAAGGCCGGGATCTTGATCTTGGCCACGATGAAGCCGTTGAACAGACCCACCAAGGCGCCGATGACCACGGTCATGAGGATGGCTGGAATCCAGGCGATTCCCATCCGGTTCATGAACAGATCCACGACGATCCCCGACAGGGCCGCCATGGAGCCCAGGGACAGGTCGATGCCCCCCGTGATACGGGGGTAGATCGCTCCGGAGGACAGGATTCCGATGAAGCATACAGACCAGATCACGTTGGTCAGGTTGTCCAGGGTCAGGAACCGCGGGGACAGGATGGTCAGCGCCGCCATCAGGGGTACAAGGACGATGGCGAGCCGGAGTTCTGTGGCGATCGGTTTCTTAGTCATCGTCTCCCTCCCGGATGCCGGACGCGGCGCGCAGGATTTTTTCGCCCGTCAGTACGCACTCCCGGAACTCCCGGAAGAAGCGTCCCCGGCGGAGCACGATCACCCGGTCCGAGAGCCTGGTCAGCTCGGGCAGGTCCGAGGACACCAGGATCACGGAAACTCCCCGGGCGGACAGAGCCCGGATGTGCTCGTAGATCTCCTCCTTTGCCCCGATGTCGATCCCCACCGTCGGCTCGTCGATGAAGATCAGCTTGAGGTCCCGAACCAGCCACTTGGCCAAGACCACCTTCTGCTGGTTCCCTCCCGAGAGGTTACCCACCAGCTGTTCGGGCCTGGGGGGCTTCACGTTCAGCATCTCGATGCCCCGGGCCGCCCGGCGGTCCTCTTCCTTGACGTTGACGATGCCCCTGGGGGCGATCCGGTCCAGGTTCGGGATGCCGATGTTCCGGGTGATGGATTGGGTGGCCAGGATGCCCTGGAGGCGGCGCTCCTCGGGGATGAAGCCGATTCCGTTCTCGATGGACTTCTTGACCGAAGGGATCCATTCCGTTCCCAGGAAGCGGATCGTGCCCGCGTCGTAGGGATCCGCGCCGTACAGGGCCCGGACCAGCTCGGTACGGCCGGAGCCCACCAGGCCCCCGATGCCTAGGACCTCGCCCTCGTGCAGGTCGAAGGACAGGTCCTCGAACTTCCCCACCGAGGTTAGGCCCCGGACCTCCAGCACCACCTTCCCGCCCTTGGGGGAAAGCTCGTGCTGGACCGCCTTCTCCTCCAGCTTGTGTCCGATCATCAGGCGGATGATCTCCTCGGGGCTGATCTCTCCCTTGTCCAGGACCTTGACGAGCCTGCCGTCCCGCAGGACGGTCACTCGATCCGACAGGGCGTAGACCTCCTCCATGCGGTGGGAGATATAGAGGACGCTGATCCCCTCGCTCTTGAGCAGGGCGATGATCTTGAAGAGCATCTCCACCTCGGTCTTGGTGAGGGAGGATGTGGGCTCGTCCATGATCATGAGACCGGCCTTGCCGGAGAGGGCATTGAGGATCTCCACCAGCTGGCGCTGGGCGATGCTGATGTCGTCGATGATGTCCGTGGGTTTCAGAGGGAATTCGTACCGGTCGATCAGCTCCTGGGCCTGGGAATTCATCCTCCGGACGTCGATCAAACGGGTCAGGGGCCGCAGGGGTTCCTTGCCCAGGAAGATGTTCTGGGCCACGGTCATGCCCGGAATGAGACTAAGTTCCTGGAAGATGACCGCGATGCCCAGGGCTTCCGCGTCCCGGCGTTGGTGATCCATGGGCACGACTGTCCCGTCGTACACCATCTCCCCGGAATCCCGGCCCGTGGCGCCGGTGATGATCTTGATCAGCGTGGACTTGCCCGCACCGTTCTCCCCGACCAGGGCGTGGACTTCGCCCCGGCGGATCGAGAAGTCCACCCCGTCCAGGACTACATGGCCCGAGTAGGACTTCGTGATGGAGCGGCACTCCAGGAGGAGGTCCGCGCCGTTTCCGTTGCTCGACATGACTTCCTCCTTTCTACGCCGCGTCCCGGCCCCGCTCGGCCGAGAGCCGCTTGAGCTTGGCCCGTGCCTCCAGGTGTTCCCGGAGTCTCTTCTGCCAGACGTCCACGATGACGGTCACCACGATGATCCCCCCGATGGCGATGGGCTGGATCCAGGGGGATATGCCGGTCTTCAGGATCCCGTTCTTGATCAGGGCCAGGAAGAGGGAACCGAGCATCGTACCCCAGACGTCCCCGACGCCCCCGGAAAAGGCGGTTCCGCCGATGACCACCGAGGCGATCACATCCATCTCGGACCCGAGCCCGAGCTCGGGCATGGCGGTCATCATGCGGGAGGAGATGAAGACCGCCGCCAGGGAGGCGCAGATTCCGGAGAACATGTAGACTCCGATGACGGTGCGGTCCGTATCGATGCCCGTGAGCCGGGCTGCGCCGGGATTGGCGCCGGTGGCGTAGATATTGGTTCCCGTTCGGGTGTTCTTCAGGAAGATCTGGGCGCCCACGCCCAGGATCACGAAGGCCATGGTGGTGCGGTAGATCCCGAAGAGACCGGAGGTTCCGAACCAGAGGTAGGCGTCGTTCTGTATGTATACGTTCTGGACGAAGCCCATGGAATCCTTGACCGCGATCACAAGGGCAAGTCCCGACAGGATGCTGCGGGTGGCAAGGGTGACGATGAACTCCGGAAGCTTGAACCTGGTTATGAAGAAACCGTTCACGAGGCCCGTCAGGGCGCCTACGAACAGGGATAGGAAGACGAGGATCGGTATCGGGACCTTGGTGTAGTGCAGAAAATTGATGCACACCATCGAGGTGACGGCCACGACGCCCCAGATGGACATGTCGATCCCTGCGGTGATCATCACGAAGGTGAACCCCACGGCTATGATCCCCGTTTGGGCGGCTTCCTGAAGGAGCTTGAGCAGATTTCCCGCGGTCAGGAATACCGGGTTGATCAACGTGATCAGGGCGGACAGCGCTAGCATCAGGCCGATCAGGATCAGCCTGCGCACGGCATGGTGGGACACGGCGGGCCTCCGTTTCGGGTGGAAGGCGGGGGCCCTACCCGCGCCCGGCCCGCGGACCGGCGCGGGCGGGCGGGCTCGGGCCCTTCTCGGGGGTGCGGACTACCAGCGATCCTCGGGGGCGATCTGGCCCACGGTCTCCTTGGTGGCGGCGAAGGGCGGAATCTGGATGACCTTGGTCTCGGCGGCCTTGGAAGGGCCGAGTTTCTTTGTCAGGATCTCCATGACCATCTCCGCGATCAGGCTGCCCTGGGCGAAGGAGTTGTTGTACGCGGTGCCCGCGATCTTGCCCTGCTCGATGAGGGCCAGGGTGCTCTTCTGGCCGTTGGCTCCCCAGATCTTGATCTGGTCCAGGCGGCCTGCGGCTTCGGCGGCGATCATGGCGCCCTCGGCCATGTTGTCGTTGACCGCGAACACGCCGTCCAGCTGCTTGTTGGCCTGGAGGAAGCCGTTCATGATCGTGATGGCGATCTCCTTCTTCCAGCCCTCGGCGCTCTGGGCCCCGACGATCTTGATGTTCGGGTAGAGCTCGGCGATGGCCTGGCGGAATCCCTTCTCCCGGTTGACGCCCAGGATGGCGCCCGGGGGAGACTGGATGATGACTACGTTGCCCTTGCCGCCCAGCTGCTTGCCCATTTCCTTGCCCACCGCGTAGCCGGCGGAGATGTCCGCCATCTGGACGCTGGCCGTGTGCTTTTGGATGGTGGCCAGGTTAACGGTGATGACAGGGATGCCCTTGGCCTCGCGGCCTTGACGGAGGCGGAAAGACCGGCGGCGTCCATGGCCTGCAGGACGATGGCGTCGTATTTCTGGTTGATCACGTCGTCCATGAAGGACACCTGAAGCTCGGCTTTGAGCTGGGCGTCGAAGGACTGGACCTTGACGTTCGGGTACTTTCGGAACACCCGCATCATTCCCTCGAGCCAGGCGTTCGTATTGGGCTGGCCGATGGACTGTGGGATGTACGCGACCTTGTAGGTCTGGGCGAAGACGGGAACGACGAGCAGCACGCAGAGCAGCGCCGCGATGATGGCGGTCTTCTTCATTCTGTGCCTCCTGGGCTACGGGTGGTTCGGATACGATTCGCCGGGGCTAAATGGTCGAAGCATCGCGAATCGATCTCGATCGATCCTAGGATAGACCCGTTATGCTCATTTGGCAAGCATTATTTTTTCAATATTCGGATTAAATGTTCTTTTTGTGGTCTTTTTACTAAAATAAACTCATTTTAATGATCACATGGGGTTTCCCAAAATTCAGGAAGTTCTGAAAAAGCCCCAGTATCATCTCGGATTTCAGGCAAGGATCACCTGGATGCCCCGTTCCTCGAGCTCCCTTCGGAACGGTTCCGGGCACTCCGAATCGGTGACCACGATGTCCACGTTGGAAAGGGGGGAAGAGATGAAGTTCGCGACCTTTCCCATCTTGGAGGAATCCGCCAGAACCACCACCTTTCCGTGGGTATGGTCGATCATGGCCTGGTTCACGCTGCACTCCTGGTAGACGCTGGTCGTCAGCCCCCGTTCCAGGGAAAGCCCGTTGGTGCCGAGGAAGGTGTGGTCCGCCCAGATGTTCTGGATGGCGGACAGGGCGAACTCACCGACCAGGGACTGGGACTGCTCCCGGTATTCCCCCCCCAGGATCATGAGTTCCAGCCCCGGCGAGGAGGGCACGCTCAGGGAGGCGACATTGTTCGTGATCACCTTGACCCTTCGGCCCGCCAGGGCCCGCAGGAAACATAGGGTGGTGGATCCGGAGTTCATGAAGATGATCTCGTCATTCTCGAGCAGCCCGACCGCGGCGGCGGCGATCCGGTTCTTCGCCTCGATGTTTAATACGTCCTTCTCCCGAAGGTTCCTCTCGGGGACGGAATCCTCCGGCTGAGCGGGTACGGCGCCTCCGTGCCTGCGGATCAGGGAGCCTTCCCCGCAGAGATGATCCAGGTCCCGCCGGATCGTGATCTGGGAAACCCCCAGGGATGCCGAGAGCTCCTCCACCGTCGCGATACCGCGGGAGCGGACCGTTTCCAGTATCTGCAGACGCCTTTTGTGTACCGCCGCGTTGGATGCCATGTTTTCTCCGTCCTGTCTGCGCCGGCAGGGTGTCTCCGCCGAATCTCTTTTCCATGTGTACCATACAAGCCGCGGATCGGCTAGTATTTTTGATCGTTTTTCATTTATCTTCCGAAAACAGATCCAAACGATCGTATACTGTTCCCGGGAGGCTCCATGGGCAACGAAGGCATTATCGCGATCGACGGGGGGACCACGAGTATCCGGGCGGTCCTGTTCGACCGCGTCGGCCGGCCGGCGGCCTTCGCGCAGGCTGAAAACCCACCCGTCTATCTGGGGGACGGCCGGGTGGAACAGGAAGCGTCAACCTGGGAGAAGGCCGCGTTCCGGATCCTCTCCGAGGTCTCGGCGGCCGGGAACGCCTCCGGGATCCGCGCCGCGGCGGTGACGATCACAGCGAACCGATCCTGCGTGATCCCCGTGGACTCCCGGGGAGAGGCCCTCCACCCGGCCCTCATGTGCCAGGACACCCGCACCGACGGGATCTGCCGGGAGCTGGCTTCTCGCTCCCGGGAGGTGTACGAGCGGTCCGGACTCCCGATCACCTCGGTTTTCTCGGCGGTCAAGATGGCCTGGATCCGGAGGGAGCGCCCGGATGTCTGGGCCCGGACGGCCCGGATGTTGGGGGTACAGGATTACCTGGTCTTCCTGCTTACCGGCGATTTCGTGACCGACCGGTCCCTGGCGAGCCGCACGAACCTCCTATCCCTGGAGTCGGGAGATTGGGACCCCGTGCTTCTGGACATCTTCGGGATCGATAGTAGGGTGCTCTGCGACCTGGTCGATCCCGGGGAAGTCGCGGGAGTGGTGACTCCCGAGGCCGCAGCCGCCTCCGGCTTGCCCGCGGGCATCCCGGTGGTCACCGCCGGGGGGGACCAGCAGTGCGCGGCCCTCGGCATGGGCCTCCTGGACGCCGGGGACGTGGTGGCCAACACGGGCACGGGATCCTACGTGATCGGGCTCTCGGACCGGCCCGTCCGGGATCCGGATATGCGCCTCTACTGCAACATCTCCGCCCTGCCCGGCCGCTTCGTGGCCGAGGCGGCTTCGCCCGCGGCGGGGGTGGCCTACCGATGGTTCCGGGACCGCTTCTACGGAGGCCCGGACGGAGGGGTGGACGGCTTCGGAGCCATCAACTCCGAGGTCGAGGCCTCCCCCCCCGGCGCGAACGGGGTCGTCCACATGCCGCGCTTCAAGAGGATGGGTCCGGTTCGGGCCGGGGGAACCGGGTCCGCCGGGGCGGATCCGGAAGGACCGGCTGAACAGCCCGGCGGTGCCGGCGGCTGCGCCTCTTTTCACGGCATCGGTCTGGCGACGACCCGGGGGGACCTGGCCCGGGCCGTCCTGGAGGGAGTGGCCGGAGACATGGCGGACAACCTGGACCGGATCGAACGGTGGACCGGGCCTAAGGATCGGATCCGGGCCGCGGGAGGCCTGACCCGGTTCCATGAATTCGATCGCATCCTGGCAAGCCTGATCGGCCGGCCCGTGGTCCTGGCCGCGGAGAGCGAAGCCACGGCCCGGGGGGCCTGGATCAGCGCAGCCGTCCGCCTGGGGCTCTACCCAGACGCGGCTTCGGCGTATTCAGCCTCCGGAGCGGGCTCCGGGGACCGAGTCATCGAGCCGGATCCCGAGCGCCGGGAGGTCTACGGCAGGCTGAGGGAGGAGCGAAGGAAGCTGGAGGGATTGGACGGTGGACGGTGGTCTGTGGACAGTGGACAGAAATGACACCTGCCCGCGGCGGCATCCTACGCTGAAGCGTGGAAACCCTCCGGGGACTGAAGCCATTTCCGTCCACCGACCACTTTTCACCGTCTACTTATAAACCTCCGGATTCAGGCAGTCCGGCGCCCTATCTCCCTTTACCATGGCGATCACGTTGGTCGCGGCCTTTACGGCCATGCCGTTCCGGCTGGACACGGTCGCGCTGGCGGTATGGGGGGTGATGACCACGTTCGGCAGGGCCGCCAGCCCCTCCGCCAGGGCGGGTTCCCGCTCGTAGACGTCCAGGCCGGCCCCCGCGATGAGGCCTTCTTTCAGCGCCCGTACCAGATCGTCCTCGGCCACCACGGGCCCCCGGGCGGTGTTGATGAGGTACGAGGTCCGTTTCATCTTCCGGAAGGTGTCATAGGTGAACAGGTGCCGGGTCTCGGGCATCAGGGGTACGTGGACGCTCACGAAGTCGGATTCAGCCAGGAGCTCCTCGAAGGAAACGAAGCGGGCCCCGATCGCCTTCTCCAGGGCTTCGTTCCGGCGGGCGTCGGTGTACAGGACCTTCATACGGAACCCGACGCTCTTCGCCGCCATGGCCGCCCCGATCCTCCCTGCGCCCACGACGCCCAGGGTCGCTCCGGTCACGTCCCCGCCGATGAACTGCATGGGCCCCCAGCCCTTCCACGCCCCCGAGCGGTTCACCCCGTCGGATTCGACCACCCGCCGGCCCGCCGCGAACAGGAGGGCCCAGGCCATGTCCGCGGTCGCGTCCGTAAGGACGTCGGGGGTGTTGGACAGGGGGATGCCCCGGCGGGTCGCCTCGGCCACGTCCAGGTTGTCGTAGCCCACGGCGAAGTTCGCGAAGCCCCGGACCCCCGCCGCCGCCTCGAATGCCTCGGCGTCCACCTTGTCCGTCAAGAGACAGATCACCCCGTCCCGCCCCTTGATGGCAGCGAGAAATTCCGACCGAGTCAGGGGTCGGTCGTAGGGGCTCACCTCCACCTCGCATTCCCTTCGGAGAAGCTCCAGGCCGGCGTCGGGGATGCGCCGGGTCACGTATACCTTGGGTTTAGCCATACTAGTCTCCTCAGAACATTTAGATCCGGGCCGAATCCGACGCCGGCCGGGCCGGGCGGAATCGGCGGCCATCGGCGCGCCTCAGTCCCGGAGCCCGAAGACCTCGGTCTCCAGGAGCTTCCAGGTTTCCAGGTACCCGGATCCGCCCATCCGGGCCTCGATGGCCTTGGAATCCAGGCGGTCCAGGAGCTTTTCGATCCGGCGGGAGAGCCGCGCGTTCGCCTCGAAGGTGCCCGCCACGTCCCAGCGGGTCGGGCTGGTGTCCGATGTGTACCACCCGTCGTACCCGACGCGCCGAAGATACCACAGGAACTCCACGTACTCCAGGTAGTGCTTGGTGCCGCAGAAGTAGTCCCAGTCCCACTTGCCGTCGTTGTCGTTGATATGCACGTACAGGGGTACCCCGCTTCCGTGCACCAGGGCGGCGGCCTCCGCGGGGTTCTCCCCTCCGTAGACCGAGTGCCCGAAGTCCAGGGTGACCCCCAGGCCCTTGGTTCCCGCGTCCCGGATCAGGCAGAGGGTCTTGGCCGCGCTGTCGACGAAGCACCGGCCCCGGGTTTCCGAGGGTTTGTACTCAACGAAGAGGGTCACCTCGGGTCGGTGGGCCGCGGCTTCCGCGAAGGCGTCCACCAGGCGCCGCCAGGAGGCGGCGTAGTCGTACTGGAAGGAGAACTCGTACCCGTCCCCCAGGGGACAGCAGGTGACCTTGTCCGCGCCTACGGCGGCGGCGTAGTCCTTGGCCTCCTTGAGGAAGCGCAGCGCCTTGGCCCGGATCCCGGGATCCGAGGAGGTCAAGCCTCCGGAGCGGAACTCGGGCTCCGCCTTGACGTTCACGTTGATCGCCGCCACGGAGAGCGCATGCTTGGCCAGGAGGGACTTGAGCTCTCCGGCGGAGGGAACCTCGTAGGGATGCACCACCTCGACCCCGGAGTATCCGGGAATGGAGGCCAGGAGCTTGAACTTGGAGTCCAGGTCCGGGGCCTCGTTGTATTCGTGGAACCGGTCCTTGGTCTTTCCAAGGAACCCTGTGATGACGGCCAGCTTCATGCGGTCCTCCTTATCTCTGATGCGCGCGGCCGCCCGAAGGGGGGCCGGGGTCCGTTCATTTCCGGGCGACCAGCTCCCGGGCGGCCCGGGCTACCGCGGCCGCGTCCATTCCGAATTTCTCCAGGGTCTTCCCGTAGGCCCCGCTCTCCGCGAAGGTGTCCGCGAGTCCCAGCTGGGCGAAGGGCACGGCCCGGCCGTTCCGCATGCACCAGGCCGCCAGTTCGTACCCGAGGCCGTTCCGCCTCTGATGGTTTTCGACGGTCAGGAGGGCCCCCGTCCGGTCCAGG
The DNA here is from genome assembly GCA_012517645.1 of Treponema sp. Taxonomy (GTDB): domain Bacteria; phylum Spirochaetota; class Spirochaetia; order Treponematales; family UBA12059; genus JAAYUR01. Next base: position 689 of record JAAYUR010000284.1, on the reverse strand, counting down.
GATTCCGCCAGGGCCGCCTCGTCCCAGGGCTTCAGGGAGTAGAGGTCCAGGACCTCCGCGGAGATCCCCTCGGCGGACAGAAGCTCCGCCGCTTCGATCGCTTGGATGACCATGTCCCCCATGCAGGCTATCGTCACGTCCCTCCCGCGGCGGGGGGTGTGGCTCCCGCCCACCCGGAAGGAGGTCTCCGGGGCGTAGACCTCCCTCAGGGGATCCCGCATGAGGCGGACGAAGACGGGACCCGGGGTGTTCCGGGCCAGGTCGAAGGCGGCCCGGGCGCTCGTGCTGTCGCAGGGGGCCAGGACTGTCATGTTCGGGAGAGTGGCCATGAAGGCCAGGTCCTCGGTGGCCTGGTGGGTCACCCCGTCGATCGCGGCGGTCACCCCCGCGTGGCTGGAGAGGATCTTCACGTTGAGGCCCGGGTAGCAGACGAAGGACCGAACAGCCTCCAGGGCCCGCATGGTCAGGAAGACCCCGGAGCCGCACACGAAGACGGTCCGGCCGTCCGCGGCCAGACCCGCGGCGGCGGCCATGGTCCCGAGCTCCGCGATGCCCAGGTTGAAGTACCGGTGGGGGTAGGCGTCCCCGAAGAGGTAGGAATAGGTCGAGTAGCCGATGTCGGAATCCAGGACCACGAAGTCCGGGTCTTCCCTCGCGGCCTCCACCAGCCGGTCCATGATGGCGCGCCG
>JAAYUR010000049.1 GCA_012517645.1 Treponema sp. | reverse complement strand
TTCCTGGGTATCCGTCTTCCCTTCCCCGGAAGCCTTGGCCTCATCCCACCTGGCGGAGGTTCTGGTCCGGTGGAAGGGGCTGGGGTACAACCGGCGGGCCCTGGCCCTGCGGAACGCGGCGGCCCGCATCCTTTCCGAGTTCGGAGGCCGGGTCCCCCAAGCCGAGGCGGATCTGCGTTCCCTTCCGGGGGTCGGTGCCTACACGGCCCGGGCCGTCCGAGCCTTCGCCTTCGGCCTTCCCGGGGTGGTGATCGAGACGAACATCCGAACCGTGTTCCTTTTCTATTTTTTCCCGGATCGGGAGAAGGTTCCGGACCGCGAGCTGGAACCCCTGGTCGAGGCCACCCTGCTGAGGGAGGATCCCCGCACCTGGTACTACGCCCTCATGGATTACGGGGCGGCCTTGAAGAAGCGGGAACCCAACCCGGGCCGCAGGTCCGCCTCGTACTCAAGGCAATCCCGGTTCGAGGGTTCCCACAGGCAGGTGAGGGCGGCTATCCTCCATGCCCTGTCCGGCCGGGGGCCGCTGTCTCCAAGGGATCTTGGCGAGGCCGTCGCGGAAGAGGTAGGACCCTATGCGGATGCCCCGGATTTCGGCGAGCGGTTGTCCCGGGCCGCTGAGGAGCTGGCAGCGGAAGGTTTTCTTGAACTCGGCGACGACATCGTCGGTCTAAAGACCTGAGAGCCCTTGCCGCCGGCCGACCCCCGACCCGACGGACCCGTACGCAGGACCGGACGGCCTTCCGCCCGAGACTATACGGACGCCGGCCGTTTCCCGAAGAGGCCCCGGAAGAACAGGGCGATCCCGTCCCGGAGGCGGATCCAGAAGCTCCCGAGGGGGTACTCCGCGGGGGAAACAAGATCCACGGAATGGAGCTCCCGGCCTTCCGCCTCGAAGGCGATCCGTCCGACCCGGCGTCCGCCGGGAATCGGGCCGACCAGCTCGGGGGGGACCTCGACCCGGGCTCGGACCAGCGGAGCGTCCTCGACCCGCACCGTGAATGCCGGGTCGGACCCGGGCACGGGTACCATCGACCGCTCGGAGGTCTTCCACAGGCGCAGGGCAGGCAGGCCTTCAACCCTGGGCCGGACCGTAATGAAATTCCGGAACGCCCAATCCAGAAGCTCCCGTCCGTCCCGTTCCCGGACGTCCCCTCCGACCCGGGAAGAGGATCCCGAACCTCCCAGGGTCACGATCAGGAAACGGGTGCCTTCCCGCTCCGCGGTGGCAACCAGGTTGAAGCCGCTCTCCCGGATGAATCCCGTCTTGAGACCGTCGGCGCCCTCGTAGCTTCGGATGAGCTTGTTGTTGTTGTACTGGACCATGCGCCCCTTGGGCGGAGGAACCCCCGGGGGCATGTACTCCGCGGTGGGGAATTCTATCCACCGAAGAGAGTGGAGATCCCGCAGGGATTCGGGGTAGTCCTTGAGATACCGTAGGGCGAAAAGGGCCATCTCCCGGGCGGTGGTCAGGTTGTACTCGGACAGTCCCGAAGGCTCCACGAACCGGGTCGTCTCCAGCCCCAGGAGCGCGGCCTCCTCGTTCATCCTGGCCGCGAAGGCCTCGATGCTTCCCGCGGCGGCCCGGGCAAGGGCTCGGGCCGCGTCGTTCCCGGAGACCACGGCCAGGCCCTGCATGAGCACTCGGACAGGAACCCTCATGTAGGGCTGAAGGTACATGAGGCTCGAGTTGTAGGGCAGGGAGCAATCCTCGGGAAGGATGGTCACGATATCGTCCGGGGACATCCTGCCGGAGGCGAACTCCTTGTACAGGACCCGCAGGGTCATCAGTTTGGTCAGGCTTGCGGGGGGGATCGGGAGGTCCGCGTCCCGTTCATACAGGATTCGACCGCCCGCCGTCTCCATGACCACCACGGACCGTGCGTTGACCGGGGGAGGCTCCGGGACCCCCGGATACAGGCGGACTTCCTGGGCGCCGGCGCCGGCCGCCCGCAGGGCGAGAAGCGCCATGGCCAGAATCCGGATCCGGCCGGCGGGTACGCGGCCGATGGCGCCGAGGCGGGTCGATCTTGCAGGGCGGTCCGGCTGTCTCCGGCCGCGAAGGATCGGGAACATCCCCTAGAAGTCCGCCTGGTGAACGGCCCGGGGGAAGGGGATCACGTCCCGGATGTTCTGCATCCCCGTGACGTACATCAACAGGCGCTCGAAGCCCAGGCCGAACCCGCAGTGCGGCGCGGTGCCGAAACGCCGCAAATCGAGATACCAGGAGTACGCCTCCTCCGGAAGGCCGAGCTCCCGTATCCGGGACAGCAGCACGTCGTGCCGGTATTCCCGCTCGGAGCCGCCGATGATCTCCCCCAGCCTCGGAACCAGGACGTCCATGGCGCGGACGGTCTTTCCGTCGGGATTCAGGCGCATGTAGAAGGCCTTGATCTCCTTGGGGTAGTCCGTGACCGCCACGGGACCCCCGACCACCTTCTCGGTAAGGAACTTCTCGTGCTCGCTCTGCAGGTCGCAGCCCCAGTAGGGCTTGAACTCGAACTCGGAGGCGCGCTTCTCCAGCTCCTTCACGGCCTCGGTGTAGGTCATCCGGGCGAACTTGGATTTTACCACCCCCGAGAGGGTGTCGATGATTCCGGACTGGATCCGCTTGTCGAAAAAGGCCAGGTCCTCGGCGCACTTGTCCAGGGCCCAGGAGAAGAGGTGTTTCAGGAAATCCTCGGCCAGGGCGATGTCGTCCTCCAGCTCCGCGAACGCCAGCTCGGGCTCGATCATCCAGAATTCCGCCAGGTGCCGGGTGGTGTTGGAGTTCTCCGCCCGGAAGGTGGGGCCGAAGGTATAGACCCGGCTCAGGGCCATGCAGTAGGTCTCCACGTTGAGCTGACCGGATACGGTGAGGTAGGCCTTTCGGTCGAAGAAGTCCTTGGAATAGTCCACGGGCTTGCCGGACTTGGCCAGGGCGTCCAGATCCAGGGTGGTCACCTGGAACATGGCCCCCGCGCCCTCACAGTCGCTGGCGGTGATGATGGGGGTATGGATCCACTGGAAGCCCCGCTCCTGGAAGAAGGAATGGACGGCGTAGGCCATCTGGTTGCGCACCCGCGCGACGGCCCCGAAGGTGTTCGTACGCGCCCGGAGGTGTGCTATCTCCCGAAGGAACTCCAGGGAATGGTTTTTCTTCTGGAGGGGGTAGGTCTCCGGCGGCGCCTCCCCGATCACCTCGAGGCCGGAGGCCTTGAGTTCCACGGCCTGGCCGGCCGCGGGGCTGGGAACCAGGGCGCCCGTGACGGCCGCGGAGGCGCCGGTTCCGCAGCGGGCCAACTCCGCCCGCAGGGACTGGGGTACGCCCTCCGACGTGTCGAAGACACATTGGAGGTTGGCCATGCAGGATCCGTCGTTGAGTTCCAGGAAAACGGCGTTCTTGGCCTCCCGTTTGGTGCGGACCCATCCTTTAACGGTCAGGGTCGCGCCGTCCGGGGTGCCGGCCAGCAGGTCGCGGATACTCGTCATGGCGTGCTCCTTGAGGGATCGTGATACCATAATCGGAGGGGACGAGTAAATACTAGAGACGGCGGTCTCCGGACGGTGGACGGTGGACAGTGGAGAGGTATGGCCTGAGGGCGTGGCCATGGTTTACACTTCGGCGGGGGATGCGGCCGCGTCCATCGCGCACTTCCGTCCACCGGCCGCTGTTTACCGTCCACCGTCCTCTGTGGTACATTCTTCCCAACCCTCGATCGGGAGATTGCGATGTACTATAGCGTTCCTGTCGCCTACCTGCTCTGGTTCCTGGGCGGTCTCGGCGCCTTGGGATTGCACAGGTTCTACCTTCGAAAGACCGGAACCGGCTTCCTGTGGCTTGTCACGGGAGGTCTCGGGATGTTCGGCGCGGTCTACGATTTCCTCACCCTTCCCCGGCAGGTCGCGGAAGCGAACATCCGGGCGGGTATGAGGGAAGCCCTGGAGATGCGGGCCCGGGAATCCTTAGGGGAGAGCATGAGACACGTCGGGGCGGGCACCGCCGCGGGGCCCCGGGAAACGATAGAGAAGGTCATCCTGCGCACGGCCCGAAAGAACGGAGGCTACGTCACCCCCGGGGAGGTGGCCATCGAGGGGGACGTTTCCGTGGATCAGGCCCGGGCGGCCTTGGACAAGCTCGCGGGGAAAGGGTACGCCCAGATGCGGGTCCGAACCAGCGGCGTGATCGTGTACGCCTTCCCGGAGTTCTTCCAGGACGGGAAGACCGAATTCGAAGAAGGAATCTGACTGTCCGCCGGCAGGGTATCGCCGCCGAAAGCCGGACAACGCAAGCGTCCATCGGGTTCATGGACGGTATAGGACGGAGGTATCTATGGACAAGGAGGAATTCCGCTTCGAGATCGTCCGTCCCGTCGGCGTGATCGGCGAGGAAGGGCGCGGCTGGCGCACGGAGGTGAATCTGGTGTCCTGGAACGGCCGGGAACCGAAGATCGACGTCCGACCCTGGAGCCCGGATCATCAGAAGATGGGCAAGGGCATCGGACTCAGCAGGGAAGAAGCCCTCCGCCTGGTCGAGGTCCTGAAGGCGTACCTGGCGGAGTAGCATGCGGATGGACGGGGCCGATGCCGAGGCTGTTTCCGTGTGCGCGGCCCTGGCGGAGCGGAACGGCAGGATCTTCCTGGCCCGCCGCGCTCCGCACAAGGGTTCGCCGGGGCTTTGGGAACTCCCGGGAGGCAAGCTGGAGGCCGGCGAGTCGGCCCCGGACGCCCTAGCTCGGGAACTCCGGGAGGAACTGGGGGTCGAAGCCCGAGTGGATCCCGAAGCCTTTGACCGGTACGATCGGTACATGGAGGGACGCGGATACCGCTTCCTGGTGTACCGGACTTCCTGGAACCGGGATCCCGAGACCTCCACGGACCACGACTTGTGGGGCTATTTCAGCCCTCGAGATATCCCCTTCGAAGCCCTGGCGCCCCTGGATGAACCCGCCTTGCGACGCTGGGCGGGGGAGAGGATGGACGGATCCGGCACGGGATCGATTCGGGAGAAGAGACCATGAGATCGAAGACGCTGCGCTCCCTCGCCTTGAAAACCGCCCTGATCCTGACGACCCTGGCCGTCCTATCCTGCGGCCCCAGGCTCCCGAAGAGCCTCCCGCTGGACCAGAACCCGGTGTTCACCGCGGGAATCGGCTGGCTCGTCGTCACCCAGGCCTATGCCCGGGTCAAGGCGGAACCCGAGGGAAGCGCAGCGGACGTCGGACATTTGAGGGGCGGGGATGTGTTGGCCGTGCAGGGCCGGGAGCGGGATCCTAAGACGGGGGTCGCCTGGTACCGGATCAACCTGGGCGGAGCTGAGGGCTGGCTGACCAAGGACCAGGCGGCCTTCTTAGAGAGCCGGGACGCGGCGGAGCGGGCCGCCGGCAGATATAAATGATCGACCGAATCCTCTTATGGCTCGTGACCGCTTTGGTGGGCGGAATCATCGGCTACGTCACGAATTGGCTGGCCATCAAGATGCTCTTCCGCCCCCTCGAGGAAAAGCGCCTCTTGGGTATCCGGATCCCTTTCACCCCGGGGATCCTGCCCCGGGAGCGGCATGCCCTGGCCTTGAGCCTGGGGGATGTCGTGTCCCGGGACCTCCTGACCGAGGAGGTTCTGGCCGCCCGGTTCGGGTCCGAGGAGCTCCGGGATGGGGTGGCCAAGGCTGTCCGATCCCTCCTGGACAGGGGTCTGGACACCCGGATCGCAGAGCTCAGGTCCGCGGCGGACTCCGCGGAACCCGTGCTGTCCGAGGCCGCCGGGAAGGCCTACGATACGGTTTCCGCCTCCGAAGCCTTCCGAAGGGCCGCGGCCGAGGCGGTCCGGGCGGGACTTAAGACCGCGGAAAGTCTACGACTCCGGGATATCCTGGCTCCCGGCGGAAGGTCCCTGGTATCGGAATGGTTCCGGGTTCCCGGAAGAGCCGAGTATACCGCGGAAAAGGCCCGGGACGCGGTGTTCAAGAGGCTCGAGGCCAGGGCCGCGGAGGGCCGGTCCCTGGGGGACATCCTACCCCTTGCCAAGGTAGGCCGGGCGGCCGGAGCCGCTTTCGACGCCGCGTACCCCGGTTTCGTGTCCGCGGCCCGGAGGTTCCTGGCCCGGCCGGACGTCCGGAAAGAGCTGGAGCGATACGGGGGGGCCGTCATCCGCAAGGCCCTCGGCAGACTGTCCCCCCTTCAACGTCTTTTCGTGAGCGCCGCCCAGTACGATCGGGCCGTCCTGGAGTCCCTTCCCGCCACTGTGGCGGATCTGGCGGATGCCGCGGAATCCTTTCTCGCCGACGAGCGGACCAAGGCGCGGTTAAAGGACATCCTTCTGGAGGAGATCCGCAAGGCGGTGGAGGACCCCCTGGGCGCCCGGCCGCCGGAGCATCCCTTGTCCCCGGCGGGGCTTGCCGACCTTGTGCGCAGATCCGTGCTCGCCCTTGGGGAGCGAGGAGCCGAGGGTTTCGTGGGGGACGGTCTTATGACAGGGGGAACCCTGGGGGAGCTCCTGGAATCCCTGGGCACCGAGGCTCGGGAGGGACTCGTCGAAGCGGTCGGCTCCTGGCTCACGGGATTCTTCGCCCCGGGATCCGGCGGAAGGCCTGCGGGGACCTTCGCCCGGGCTTTCGCGGGCACCCTCATGGAGGGAATGGGGGAAACCAAACTCGGCGCGGCCCTGGGCTGGGACGAAGATCTGCGGGATAGGCTGGCCCGCTTCCTGGCCGAAAAAGGCACGGCGATCGCGGCCCGGGAGTCCCGGCGAATCCTGGCCAGCATCGACCTACGGAAGATGGTGGTGGACAAGGTGGACGCCCTGGACATGCTCGTGATCGAGCGGATCATGCTCCGGGTCATGTCCAAGGAGTTCAAGGGAATCACGATGCTCGGGGGAGTCCTGGGGGCCCTGATCGGAGCCCTCCAGCCTCTTCTGGCGCTTTTGCGGCCTTGAGGGTCCGGCGACCCGGCGCCCGGCGCCAGGCTGCTAGGTCGCCCGTTCCCGGAACGCGGCCAGGGCGGCGGCGCAGAGATAGAAGGACCCCGTGACCAAGAGGGGGATACCCGCCTCCCGGGCCCGTTCCATGCCGACGCCCAAAGCTTCCTCCGTATCGGGAACCAGGTCCACCTCGAACCCGGCGGACCGGAAGGCCTCCGCGGCAATCTCCGGTTCGCTCTTCTTGAAGGTTCCCGGACGGGTCACGATCGCCGTCCGGAACTGCCCGGACAGGACCCGGGCCATCTCCTGCGGGCGCTTGTCCTCGGCGCAGGCGAAGACCAGGACGGCGGGTCCCGGGAAGAGGCTGCGGAAGGCCCGGGCCGTATAGGTCATGCTCGCGGGGGTGTGGGCCCCGTCCAGGATCACCGGAGGCTCTCCGGGAAGGATTTGGAACCGGCCGGGTAGGGAGGCCCGGGCGATGCCTTCCAGGACCGCCTCCGGGGAGGGGCGGAAGGAGGAGAGCCGGGCCGCCAGGGCCGCCAGGGCCGCGTTCTCCGCCTGGGCTTCCCCGATCAGGGGAGTCCGGAGCCGTAGGGGCTCCGGGAAGACCTCAGGGTCCCGGAAGGACGCTACGACCTCGGTGCCGGACCGGGTGATGCGAAGCTCGTTTAAGGAGACTTCCTCGGACAGGATCCGAAGGGGACTGCCGAGTTCCCCGGCGATCTTGCGGAAGACTCCCAGGGCTTCGGGGTCCCGGGAACCCGTGAACACCGGGACTCCGGGCTTTATGATCCCCGCCTTTTCCCCGGCGATCGCGGGGATCGTGGTTCCCAGGTACTCGGTATGCTCCAGCTCGATGACCGTGATCACCGAGGCCTCGGGGGTCACGATGTTCGTGGAATCCAGGCGGCCTCCCAGGCCGACATCGTAGACCGCGGCGTCGCAGCCCTCGCGGCGATAGACCAGGAAGGCCAGGAGGGTTGCCAGCTCGAAGAAGGTGGGGAGCTCGTTCCCGACGAACCGTTCGGGACCAGCGCCCGCGACGAGGGGTTCCAGTTCCCCCATGGCGTCCAGGTATGCGGAATCCGGAAAGAACTCCCCGGCCCGGGTTATCCGCTCCCGGAAGTCCAGGAGGTGGGGAGAGGTATAGAGGCCCGTCTTCCTGCCCGAGGCTTCCAGGATGCGCGCCAGCATCGTGGACACCGAGCCCTTGCCCTTGGAGCCGGCCACATGGAGGCAGGGCGAGGCGGCCTGGGGATCGCCCAAACGGCGGGCCAGGTCCCGCATGCGGTCCAGCTTGAACTCCACCGCCTGGCCCTTCTCGAGGTTCACGAAGGTCAGGAGGTATTCGTAGACATCGCGGACGGTGCGGAAGGAAGGAAGGGGCATGGCCGTAGTATTCGGGCGGCCCGGCGCCTTGTCAAGCTCGGGGCGGAATCGAGATGTACACCACGGTAAAGGGCCAGGGCACGGGACGGCCCTGGACCGAGCGGTCCAGGGCTTCCCGCAGAGCGCGGATCTCACCCTCGCCGAAGGCGGCGTTCAATGCACGGCCGTAGGCCGACGCCGGGGAGAACCAGGAGTCCAGCTCCCGCGGGGTCAGGACACGTCCGTAATCCCCGCGCTCCGTCTCGACCCGGCCCAGCGGGACACCGGCGTCCCGCAGCCAGGTTGCCGCATCCTCGGCCCTCCAGGACAACTCCGACCGGCCGCTGCCGGCGTAGAACCCTTCCTCGAACCCCGTGAACCGCTCAAGGAGGTCCGGGTCCGCGGCCTCCCGCAGGGGCGGTACCCGGGAGAGCCGGCCCCCCTCGGAAACCGGGGACTCCGCCAGGACGATCCGGGCGGCGGGGAAGGCCGAGGCCCAGGCCGCCAGGAGGGCGGCCTTGTCCGGTGCGGGGGACAATAGGTCCCGGCCCGCCAGGATATCGAACTCCGACAGCCCCGCGGCGGCGATCGCGGCGGCGTCCGGTTCGCGGCCCGGGTGGAGGACGACGGAGGGGCGGGAGATCTCCTCCAGGCCCGAGGCGTAGCCCTCGATCAGGATCCTATCCCGATCCGTCCGGACCAGGGCGCACACCGCCCCCTCCGGAACCCTGCGCAGGGCCTCCCAGACCAAAAAGCCCTCCCGGGCGTCGGCCACCAGGATGCGCTCGTGGCGCCTAGGGGCCGCCCGGGAAAAGATCCCCTCCCGGATCGCGGCCAGGCGTTCCGTCGCCCGAGCCTCGGACCGGGACAGCCACTCGGCCCGGCGGTCCGCGGCCTCGGAGTAGGTGAGGTTTTCCCCGGAAGGCGCGCCCGCCCCGGCTCCCGGCCCGGGCCCGGGCCCGGAGGCGGCGGCGTCCAGGGCAGCCGCCACCTGGGCTTCCCGGCGACGGAGGACCTCGTCCCGGCTCCGGCCCTCGTAACCGGTCCGGGCGGGCTGGTAGAAGACCCGGCCCGCAAGAGCGTCCGGAAGGTAGGCCTGGGCCACCCAGTGGTCCCGGTAGGCGTGGGGGTAGAGGTAGCCCTCGCCGTGGCCGAAGCCCGGGCCGTCCCTGCTTGAGTCCTTGAGGTGGGAGGGCACCTCGGCGCGTTCCTTCTCGACCTCTGCGCGGGCGTCGAAGTAGCCCAGTGCGCTGTTCGACTTGGGGGCCGTGGCCAGGTAGAGGGCCGCCTGGGCCAGGTGGAACTGCCCCTCCGGCAGGCCTACCCGGTCGAAGGCCCGGGCGCAGGCCTCCACGACCCCCAGAGCCGCCGGGTCCGCCAGGCCCACGTCCTCGGAGGCGGAGATGAGCATCCGGCGCAGGAGGAAGGCCGGATCCTCCCCCGCGTAGACCATCCGGGCCAGCCAGTAGAGGGCCGCGTCGGGGTCGCTCCCCCGGAGGCTCTTGATGAAAGCCGAGATGGAGTCGTAGTGGTAGTCCCCGTCCTTGTCGTAGAGGACCGCCCGCCTCTGGATGCTCTCCTGGGCGGCTTCCTTGGTCACCCGGATCTCGGCTCCTTCCGGGGGAGGCCAGGACTCGACCCCGGTCTCCACGGCCAGTTCCAGGGCGTTGAGGAGGCTCCGGGCGTCCCCGTCCGCGGTGTCCACCAGGTGCTCCAGGGCTCCGTCCTCGAAGGAGACCTTCCAGCGGCCGTAGCCCCGTTCCGGGTCCGCCAGGGCGCGCCGGGCGGCCTCGGTCAGGTCCGCCTGGGTCAGGGCGCACAGCTGGAAGACCCGGGACCGGGATACCAGGGCCCGGTTCACCTCGAAGAAGGGATTCTCCGTGGTGGCCCCGATCAGGACCACCGTGCCGTTCTCCACCCAGGGCAGGAGGGCGTCCTGCTGGGCCTTGTTCCAGCGGTGGACCTCGTCCACGAAAAGGATGGTGCGGCGGCCGTAGAGGTCCCGGTTCTTGGAGGCCTCCTCCACCGCGGCCCGCACCGAGGCCACCCCGTCCAGGACGGCGTTCAGGGTGACGAAGCGGCTGGCGGTGGAGTTCGCGATGATCCGGGCCAGGGTGGTCTTGCCCGTCCCCGGGGGGCCGGAAAAGATGACACTGGAAAGCTGGTCCTTCTGGATGGCCCTGCGGAGGAGCCGTCCCGGCCCCACGATATGGTCCTGGCCCACGAACTCGTCCAAGTTCCGGGGCCGCATCCGGGCGGCCAGGGGTTCCCGGCCGCCCGGCGATCCCGCGAAGAGCGGGGCGTCGG
>JAAYUR010000270.1 GCA_012517645.1 Treponema sp. | reverse complement strand
CCGTGGCCATCATAGCCTTCTTTACCTTGTTCGGAACCAACGCCCTGATGGGATCCGTCGGTTCCCTGGAGATCATCCTGTTCATCCTGGGCATCGGACTATTAGCGGTGGAGATCTTCATCCTGCCGGGTTTCGGGATCGCGGGGATTTCCGGCATCCTCCTGATCGGGAGCGCCCTGGTCTTTTCCATGCAGGACTTCGTGATTCCCACGGTCTCCTGGGAATGGGACCTCCTGGGCCGGAACGTGATGACCGTGGTGGCGGGCCTACTGGCGGGCATCGCGGGAATCGGGGTTCTGGCCCTGGCGGGCCCCCGGATCAGGCTCTTCGACCGGCTCACCCTCAAGACCACGATCCAGGGAACCGCGGGAGGCGAACTGCCCGAGGAGCCCGGGTCCGGCGCGGGATCTCCCTCGCCTGCCTCCAGCCCCCTGGTCGGCCGACGGGGAACCGCCCGGACGGTCCTGCGGCCCTCGGGCAGGGCGGAGATCGACGGGGTTTCCTACAGCGTGGAGACCGAGGGCCTCTTCCTGCCCGCGGGCACCCGGGTTCGGGTCTTGAAAGTCTTCGGGTCCCGGATCGTGGTGGGACCGGATTCGGACGCTTCGGATGACGCGGGCTGATCGGCCCGAAAGGATACCTGAATGTTGGATTTGCTAGGAGGAAGTATGATCATCATCGCCCTGTACGCCGTCATAGCCCTGGTAGCCCTGGGCATACTCGTCCTGTTCTTCAAGTTCTTCGGCCTGTGGTTCCGTGCCCTGCTCTCCGGAGCCCCCGTGGGCATGGGGCGACTGGTGGGGATGTGGCTTCGACATGTGAACGCCTCGGTCATCGTCGACGCCCGGATCATGTTGACCAAGGCGGGGATCAAGGTGGATACCGACATGCTGGAAACCCACTTCCTGTCCAGGGGCAACGTCCAGAAGGTCAGCCTTGCCCTGGTGGCGGCCAACAAGGCCAACATACCCCTGCCCTTCCAGCGGGCCGCGGCCATCGACCTGGCGGGCCGGGACGTCCTGGAAGCCGTCAAGACCAGCGTGAACCCCAAGGTGATCGACTGCCCGGACTCCAGCAAGGGCAAGATCACCATCGACGCGGTGGCCAAGGACGGCATCCAGCTCCAGGTGAAGGCCCGGGTCACGGTGCGCGCCAACATCGAGCGCCTGGTGGGCGGCGCCACGGAGGAGACCATCATAGCCCGCGTGGGAGAGGGCATCGTCACCACGATCGGATCCTCGGAATCCTACAAGGCGGTGCTGGAGAACCCGGACCTCATCTCCAAGCGGGTGCTGGAAAAGGGCCTGGACGCGGGAACGGCCTTCGAGATCCTGTCCATCGACATCGCGGACATCGACGTGGGAGCCAACGTCGGCGCCAAGCTCCAGGCGGACCAGGCGGAGGCGGACAAGCGCCGCTTCCAGGCGGAGGCGGAGAAGCGCCGCGCCGCGGCCCAGGCCCAGGAACAGGAAATGATCGCCAAGGTGCAGGAAAACCGAGCCAAGGTGGTCCTCGCGGAGGCGGAGATCCCCCTGGCCATCGCGGAGGCCTTCCGGACCGGGAAGCTCGGAGTCATGGACTACTACCGGATGACCAACATCCAGGCGGACACCCAGATGCGCAAGTCCATCGGCGGCGAGGATCCGGGAAAGAAGTAGGACGGCATGGACGACGACCTTTTTTCCAGCATTCTGTACCTGGTTCCCGCGGCCTTGTTCATCTTCTTCCGGTTCCTGGGGGGAGGGAAGAAGGCTCGGGCCGCCAAGGAACGCGGGACCCGGGAGGACGCCGCGCGCCGGGAACTGGCCCGCAGGGTCCGGGAAGAGATGGAGGCTTCAAGACCCGCCGTCCCGCTCTCCCGGATCTCCGGCCGGGAGCCGGAGGTACAGGAGTGGGAGCCCCACTGGGTGACCGAAACGGATTCGGATCTTGCGGAACCCTCCGGGCCCACGGCGGGACAAGGGATTCCCGACGAAGAAGGGCCGGAGCCGAACCAACGGCTGGTTTTCCTGGAAACCGAACTCGAGGGGACGATCTCGTCCCTCCCCGCCGGGAGCCTTGCGGGCTTCGCCACCTCGCCGGCCGTAGACTCCGCCCCGGCTATCCGAACCGCCGGGCCGGGCAGCTTCGATCAGTACCCGATCAGCGGAGCCGGCCCCTCCCTGCCCTCCCCCGCGGATCTTTCCCGGTCGCAGGCCGCGGAATCCGCCCGGACGGCACCCGGGCCCTTCCCCTCCTCGGTGGAAAAGCTTTCCCCCCTGAAGCGGGCGGTGGTGCTGGCGGAGATCCTGGGTCCGCCGAAAGGGGCGTGACCGCGGCGATAGCCGCGGTCACGGGAACAAAGCCCTGCGGGGCTTCGGCGATTCTATCAAACCGGCCCGAAGAAAAGCGGCCGGCGGCTGCGCCGCAGTCCGGGCCGGG
>JAAYUR010000179.1 GCA_012517645.1 Treponema sp. | reverse complement strand
GGATGGGTTGTGTTCGCCTGCCCCGGAACGCCCTCCGGGATCCCCTGGGCATCCGGACCTGGCCCCTCTCCGGCTTCGGCCGGGACCCGGAGCGAACCCCCATGCAGTGGGACGGTTCCCCCCGGGCCGGCTTCACCACCGGGACCCCCTGGCTTCCGGTGACCCCGGCCTACCCGGTCCGGAACGTCGCGGCCCAGGAAGCGGACGCGGGCTCCTTGCTTTCCTTCTACAAGCGCCTCCTGGCCCTGCGGCGGAGGGTCCCGGCCCTTCGCTCCGGGGCCCTGGAATTCCTGTGGGAGGATCCCGACGTCCTGGCCTATCGGAGGACGCCGGCCGATCCGGCCGAAGGGCACAGTCCGGAAGCTCGGGCGGCGGCCCGGAGCCCCGCCCCCGGGGCGGACCCGGACCTCCGTGAAAGCGGCATCCTCGTGGTGCTGAACGTTTCCGGCCGTGGAAGGGTTTTCGACCTGCCCGAAGCGGGACGGGTTCTGGCGGGGACGGATAGAGGCGAGGGAACGGACGTCCCGGCGGGGCCGGTCCGGCTCGCGTCCTACGAGGCGCTGATCCTGGAATCCGAGACCCGGATACCCTAGAGCCTGCGTTCCCCGTCCGGGACCGCGAGGGGAAGCGGCCCCTTCTTCCCCGCGCAGGCGTAGACGAAGAGCTCCAGCAGGAGCCTCTCGTAGCCGGAGCCCAGGGCGCGGAGCTGAGCGTCCGTCTCCACCCCGAAGGCGATCAGGGATTCGCAAACCGCCCGCGGCCAGAGCCGGCGCGCGGAGTCGTAGACGGCCTGGAGCTTGCGGCTGCTTATCCGGTGCAGGCGGGTCGCCTGCTCCCAGGTCCGGCCCTCGGCCAACACCTCTTCCAGGGCACGGAGCCTGCGGAAACTCCAAAGCAGCCCTCCCAAAAGGCCGATCCCCGTGCCCTCCCGGCTGACCAGGATGGCTCCCAGGGTCTCCAGGGACCGCTCCAAATCTCCCGAGGCCAGGCGATCGAAGAGGCTGAAGGCGTCCTCATCCCGGTTGTGGGCGATGTAGGACTCCACGGCGTCCGCGCTGACCGTCCCGCCCCGGGGAAAGAACAGGGCAAGCCGGGAGCATTCCAGCCGGAGCGCCTCGGTGTTGTTCTCCACCAGTTCCAGGATGGCTTCCACGGCCTCGGGCTCGATCTCCAGTCCCTCCCTGCGGAAGTAGTCCCGGACCCACCGGTCCTTTTCGTCCGCCCCGAGTTCCCAGAAGATCTTCTTGCGGTCCTTGCCGGCGGCGTCTTCCAAGTAGGTATCGATTCCGTAGCTTTCCGTGATCAAGAGCAGGGTCGTCTTCTCCGCGGGGGACCGGAAGTACTGGGCCAGGGAGGCGAGGTCGGCCTTACCCTTTATGGCCTCGGCTCCGAAGAGGAGGACCAGCTTGCCCTCGGAAAAGAGGGATCCGTTCCGTAGAAGACCGAGGAGTTCCTGGACCCCCGTCTCGAAGGCGTACAGGCGGTGTTCTTCCGGAGGGGCTCCCCAGGCCTCCGCGCAGTCCTTCCGGATCTGGGCTATGCGGTCGTTCCGGCGCCCCGTCTCGGGGCCGGCGAGGATCTCGACGGTCGGGGGAGGCATCAGTAGGTACGGAGAATACCGCGGAGCCGCCCCAGGATCCGGGCGTCCTGGGTGTAGATGGGAGCGTAGGCGGGGTTCTCGGCGGAAAGGCGGATCCGGCCGGTCTCCCGGTGGAAGCGCTTGAGGGTGACCGCGTCGTCGATCATGGCCACGACGATCTCCCCGTTCTCGGCCACGGGCCGCTCCTCGATGACCGCCACATCCCCGTCCAGGATTCCGGCGTCCCGCATCGAATCCCCCCGCACCCGCAGGGCGAAACCCGGCCGGGATCGGAGCATCTCCGCGGGGATGCGGATCGTTCCCTCCAGGTTCTCCTCGGACAATATGGGCCTTCCCGCGGCCACGGTTCCCAGAAGGGGAACTTCCGCGTACCGGGCCCCGGGTTTTTCCCTGGACAGGACCTCGATGGAACGGGACCGGTTCTCTCCCAGCCTGAGGGTGCCCTTGCGTTCCAAAGCCTTCACATGGTCGTAGGCTCCCTTGACGGAGATGCCGAAGCGCTCCGCGATCTCCCGGATCGTGGGAGGATACGAGTGTTCCTCGGAGAAGGAGGAGATATAGGCCAGCACTTCCTTCTGGCGGTCCGTCAGGTCCTTCATTCCCCGCTCTCTATCCCGTATTTCTTCATCTTTGCGTGCAGGGCGCTGGGGTAGATGCCCGCCGCCTGCGCGGCCTTGGTGATAGTATACTCGCTTTCCCGCAGTTTTTGTACAAGATAGTTGCGTTCAAAAAGCTCCTTGGCCGGAAGGAGCTTGAGGCCCGAATACTCCTCCGGAATCAGGCCGGGGCCGGTCGGAGGGCGGTCCTCGGCCCCCAGGAGGCGGCGCACCGTAGCCTCGGAGACCAGGGGTTCGTCGGACAGGACCGAGACCCGCTCCATGAGGTTCCGCAGCTCCCGGACGTTTCCCGGCCAGTCGTGCCCGGATAGGAACCGGAGCGCCTCTTCGGTCAGCTCGCGGCCCCGGCCGTCCGCCCCGTTCCTCTGGGCCAGGAAGAAGCGACAGAGCTCGGGGATGTCTTCCCGGCGGGCCCGGAGGGGGGGGACCCGGATCAAGACCACGGCCAGCCGGAAGTATAGGTCCTCCCGGAATCGGCCGGCGGCGATCTGGGCTTCCAGGTCCTTGTTGGTCGCCGCGATGACACGGACGTCGGCGCTTAGGGATTCCTGGCCGCCAATGCGTTCGAACCGCATGTCCTGGATGGCCCGGAGGACTTTGGCCTGGGCGGCCAGGCTCATGTCGGCGATCTCGTCCAGGAAAAGGGTCCCCCCGTCGGCGGCCTCGAACTTGCCGATCCGCCGGGAAACCGCGTCCGTGAAGGCTCCCTTCTCGTGCCCGAAGAGCTCGCTCTCGATCAGGGTATCCGGGATGGCGGCGCAGTTCACGGCCACGAAGGGCCCCCGGACACGTTCGGACGCCGCGTGGATCCGCCGCGCGACCAGCTCCTTGCCGGTTCCGTTCTCCCCGGTGATCAGGACCCGGGCGTCGCTCTTGGCCGCCTGGTCCGCGAGGTCCCGTACCTCCCGGATTGCCGCGGAGTCTCCGATGATCTCGTCCTCCCGAAGGACCGCCCTGCGGAGCCTCCGGTTTTCCGCCCGGAGGGACGCCATGGAAAGGCCGTTCCGGACAGCGGTCAAAAGGCGGTCTATGGAAAGGGGCTTTTCGATGAAATCGAAGGCCCCCAGGCGGACGGCCTGGACGGCCATGTCGATGGTTCCGTGGCCGGACACGACCAGGACTTCCAGTTCCGGCTTGAGCCGTCGAATCTCCTTGAGAACATCCATGCCTCCCATGCGGGGAAGCCGCACGTCCAGGACGACCAGGTCCACCCGTTCGGACTGGATAATCTCCAGGCCCACGACGCCGTCCTCCGCCAGGAGGACCCGGTACTTTTCGTCCGCCAGGATGTCGCGCACCGCGGAGCGTATGGCGGGTTCGTCGTCGATGACCAGGATCGTATTCATTCGATCGATTTCCTCAGGAGTCGAAGGGAAGATCCAGGAAGAAGACGGTGCCCGATCCGGGTTCGGACTCGAACCGAACGCGCCCCCCGTGGTCCTGGACGATTCGCTCGGTGATGGACAGGCCCAGCCCGGTCCCGGCCCGTTTTGTCGTGAAATAGGGGACGAAGATCCGGTGCCGTATCTCCGGCGGGATCCCTCGGCCCGTATCTCGTATCTGGAGCCTACAATAGCGGGATTCCGCGGCCTTGACAAGGTCGGAGCGGAAGGAGACCGAACCTCCGCCGTCCATGGCGTCCAGGGCGTTGGCGATCAGGTTTTCCAGGGCCTGGCGCATGCGGGTCCGGTCCACCCGGAGGACCAGGCTTGGATCCACGTTGTCGGCGTCGAAACGGACATCCGGGAAGGAAGCCCGGTAGGGGGAGCAGGATTCCTCCACCAAGGCCCGGAGGTTCGTCCAGTCCGGCGACGGTTCCGGAAGGCTTGCGAAGGACCGGAAGTCCGAGAGCAGGGTGTTCATGACCTGGGTCTCCTGGAGAATCGCCAGCATGGAGGGCTCCAGGATGTCTCCGATCGAGGCCGGATCCGCCTGCCATTTGCGCAGGACGCGCTCCGCGGACAGGCGGATGGGGGTCAGGGGGTTCTTGAGCTCGTGGGCAAGGCGCTGGGCTATGTCCCTCCAGGCCGCGACCTTTTCCGCGGCCGCCGCCTCGTACCGGGCCGCCTCGACCCCCGCGAGCATGCGGTTCCACGCGGACACGAGGCCCCCCAGCTCGTCCCCGGGCCGGGGCAGGAGACGAGGAGAGAGATCCCCCCGGGCCGCGGCGAGGGCCGCTTCCTCCAGGGCCGCCACGGGACGGACGATGGACTCCGCGGCCGCCAGCCCCGCGAGGAGGGCGATGGCGAGGGGAGGAAGGGCGAAGAGGAACCAGTAGAAGGCCAGGAACGGAAAGAACCTGCGGTCCATGAAGCCCGGAGCCGCCCCCGTCCTCCGGGCCTTGCCCAGGGCCGCGGCGGCGCGGTCGATCTGGGGAGGCAGCACGAGGCTTACCGCCACCGCACGGCCCCCGGGTCCCGGCGCCCGGGCAAGGTGGCGAAGGTACACGGCATCCCCCGCGCCGATGCGGGACAGGGGTCCGGGGGACGAGGAGCGCACGTCTCCCAGCCGGGCCCACTCCGCTCCCGCGAACCCTTCGGACAGGCCGTCCTTGAAGATTTCCACCGCAGCCGTCCCGGGCTCCCGCTCGGTTAGGGCCGAGAGGAGGGCGCCGGGTTCCCACCCCAGCCGTTCCCCCAGGACAAGGGCGTCCCGCTCCGTAAGATAGGCCAGCCGGGCAAGGCGCTCTTCCTGGAAGGCGACGGCCACCTGGAAGCCCGCGTCCATGGCGTCCGTCGTGGAGGCCGACCAGGGTGCGGTAACGGCCACGCGAAGAAGGGCTCCCAGGAACACTCCATGAGGAATCGACGCCAAGAGGGCCACAAGAACGAACTGACGGGCCAGTTTCGAACGGAGACGGCTTCCGTACGCCCGGCGCCGGTGGTCCGCGACGATCCCGCGGACTCTATAGACCAGGATCCCCAGCAGCGAGAGGGGGACGGCGGCCAGGAGGGACGCGTACACCAGAACCGGGGTTCCCGGGCCGGGAAGCCCGGAAAGAAGAACCGTACGGGCCAGGACGAAGGACCCCCCGGCAATAAGGGCGAAGGATGCGGTCAGGGCGGCCAGTCCGAACCGGGGCGCCGGATCGGGACCCCCGGGAAGGCTCATTCCTCCTCGAACTTCCGGTCGAAGAGGAGGGCCAAAGCCTCGACGGCCTGGGCCTCGTCCTCCCCCTCGGCGAGGATGCGAAGCTCGACTCCGAAGCCCGCGCCCAGGGTTATGATGCCCATGATGGATTTCGCGTTGATTCGGTCGGAGTTCTTCTCTATGAAGATCTTGGACTTGAACTTCGAGGCGGTCTGAACGATGAGCGCGGCTGGGCGGGCGTGGATCCCCGCGCGGTTCTGTATGGATACGGCCTTTTCGGTCATGGATTCCTCGCTTGGCGGTTTTTCATAGGATGTCGTCCTGGCCGAAGTACACGGCCTTGGCGTTTTCGCTCTCCAGCCACCGGAGAATGTTCCGGTTGAATTCCTTGGCGGAGTGGTACCCCATCTTCTTGAGCCGCTCGTTCATGGCCGCGGTCTCGATGATGATGGGGATGTTCCGGCCCGGTTTTACGGGTATGTCCAGCTGGGGCACATTGACTCCCAGGATGTCCACGGTCTTCTCGTCCGTTCCGATCCGGTCATAGACCTTGTCCGCGTCCCACTCCTCCAGGTTGCAGACCAGCTGGATCTGTTTCTTGTCCCGGATGGCACCCACGCCGAACAGGTGGGTCACGTTGATGATCCCCAGACCCCGGATCTCCATGTGATGCCCGACGATCTTGTTGGCCCCCTGCCCCATGAGATAGTTGCCGTTGACGCAGCGGATCTCCACTACATCGTCCGCCACCAAGCGGTGTCCCCGTTCGATCAGTTCCAAGGCCGTCTCGCTCTTCCCCACCCCGGAGTCCCCGGAGAGCAGGATCCCGATCCCGAAGA
The DNA here is from genome assembly GCA_012517645.1 of Treponema sp. GTDB lineage: Bacteria > Spirochaetota > Spirochaetia > Treponematales > UBA12059 > JAAYUR01. The sequence continues at coordinate 6,862 of JAAYUR010000179.1, read as the reverse complement.
CTTCCACGAGGACGCCGTGGATGGAGGTCTTCGGGGCGAAGATGTCCGAGAGCACGCGAAGGATGCGGCTGACGAACTCGCTGGAGGAGAGGTCCGTCTGGAGCACGGGGCAGTTGGCGGCCTCCGCGGAGGCCAGGAACTCCGCCTGGGGGACCAGGCTGTGGGTGAAGATGCAGCAGGGCATCTCGAATTCGAAGATCCGCTTGGCCGTACCCAGGGCCCCTTCCCGTTCGAGCTTTTCCAGGTAGGCGTATTCCCCCCGCCCGAAGACCTGGATCCTCTGGAAGGCGAAGGCGTCGAAGAACCCCGAGAGGGCCAGTCCCGGACGGTTGAGGTCCGGGACCGCGATAAGCCTTCCCAAGCCCTTCCGGCCCCCGAGGCAGCGGAGGTTCAGGGCGTTGTGCTCCCGGAGATCCAGGTTGAGGAGATCCAATACGGAGAACCGGACTGTATCCATGCTCGTGGGGAGTGTACTACGGTGAGCGGTGGACGGTAAACAGTGGACGGAGGCGATTCACGGGCCTGCGGGCGGCGTTCCCGCCGAAGCGGGTGCCTCTTTCAACCGTGCCGAATCGCATCCGTCCACCGACCACGCTTCACTTGTTCCTGTCCTGCACCTTCTCCTTTTCCTTTCGGACCTTCATCTCCATCTTGTCTATCAGTTTGTCGATGCCCGCGGCCAGCTCGAAATCCCGCTCCTGGATATGGGCTTGGTTCCCCCAGCGGAAGTGGATTGTGGACTCGCAGATGAAATCCTTTTCCTTGGTGAACGCGAAGTCAACCGTGACGATGGTGTCCTTGGCGAAATTCAGGCGTTCGAGCTTCTTGTCCAGGTATTCCCGGGTGGGGGCCCCCAGATCAAAGTGGACGGACCGTACATCGACGTTCATGCGCACCTCCTAGAGTATCGTGGTTTCCGGGTGCCGGCTGAGGTCGCCGGCCGCCGTGCTTGTTCGCGCGGAAACGGGCCCGAGGTCCGGATTATTCGCGCCTCCGGCCGAACGAGGAATCCATGTTCAGTTCAAGACGGTACTTGGCCACGGTACGACGGGCCAGGTTGATGCCCCTGCGGGCGAGCTGGTCCGCGATATCCCGGTCGGACAGGGCCCGGGCCTCGTTCTCGATGATTTCCTTGATGACTTGCTTTACCCCCTCCTTGGAGAATCTGGAACCCGAGGATCCCGCCCCGGAGATGGAGTTGGTGAAGAAGTACTTGAGCTCGAAGATGCCCCAGTCGGTCTGGATATATTTCCTGTTGGCGAGCCGGGAGATGGTGGTCTCGTGGACCCCGACCTCACCCGCGATGTCCTTCAGCGTGAGGGGGGTGAGGTGCTTGGGCCCCTTGGTGAAGAAGGCCCTCTGGAACTCCACGATGGCCCGGGTCGCCTTGAGAAGGGTCTTGTTCCGCTGATGGATGCTCTGGATGAACCACTTGGCCCGGCGGATGTTCTCCTTGACGAAGACGTCGGTAGTGCGGTCGTGCTTTTCCGCGGACAGGCGATCGAAGAAGGGATTGATGCCCAGAACCGGGATCTCCTCGTCGTTCAGGACGATGACGAACTCCCCGTCCTTGAGCCTGACCTGGATGTCCGGGATGACATACTGGGGCTCCGAGGAGGAATACTGCCGTCCCGGGAAGGGATTCAGGGTCTTTATGAAGGCCAGGATGGCGGACAGGTCGGACTCGGAGAGCTTGAGGCGCTTGCGGATATCCTCGTGCTTGCCCTTTTCCAGAAGCTCGATGTGGTCCCGGAGGACTTCGACCGTCCGGGGCGGGGCTTCGGGGAAAAGCTCCGCCTGGACGATCAGGGATTCCCGGTAGTCCGAGGTGCAGACACCCACGGGCTCGAAGCCCCGCACCAGGGCCAGGGCGGACTTGAAGACGTCCTCCGGCACGTCCCGGCAGACCAGGCGGGGGTCTTCCTTGTGAAAACCGTCATCGTCCAGGTTCTGGATCAGGTTTTCCGCCGCCTCCCGAACCCGTTCCGACACGGGCTGAAGGCGAAGCTGCCACAGAAGGTGCTCCTGAAGGGTTTCCGCCCGGGAGATGGCTCCTTCCAGGAACATGCGCTTGGAGTCGTCGTCCGGGTCCCGGCCGCGGCCGTATCCGGGATCCGACGAGTTCTCGTAGATCCGGGCGGCGTCGGAATCCGCCTCCCTCTCCTCCGGAAAGGATTCCAAGGACACCGTGGACCGGTCTTCCAGGACCTCAAGAGCCGGGTTGGCCTCGATCTCCTGCTGGATTTCGTCCTTGAGCTCGGGCAGAGGCAGAGCCATGAGCCGGATGGATTGAATCATCTGGGGGCTGAGTTTCTGGCGTTGTTCCTGAACCAGCACCGGCTTCTGAAGCTGCAACGAGGGACTCCTTCCGTGTTCCTAGTTCAAATGTTACCGCCCCACCCCGGAAAGTCAAGGATCGGGATCCTCCGGAATCGCCCTTTGCCCCGGGCCAAGGCATCGATTCGACTTCGAACGCCGAGCGGCGCTTTTCCCTTGACCCTGAAAAACCATCCTAGGTATTTTATGGATACATAATTCCCCATACCAGGTGACAGAATGTCCAAGACTTCCAAGATCGAGAACAAAACGGAACATAAAACCGAGCATGCCGACGGCGGAGCCGTACAGGAGGCCCCGAAGACCGAGGACCATTGCGAGTCCGTCGAGGACCTGACCCGTATCCTGGAAGCCCGACTCGCGGAAGCCCAGAAACGGGCCGCGGAGCTGCAGTCCGAGAACTCGGAGCTCAAGGACCAGTATCTCCGGAAGCTCGCGGATTACGAGAACTTCCGCAAGCGGATGTTCCGAGAGAAGGAAGAGGCGGTCCAGTTCGCGAATTCGGTCCTTCTCCAGGACCTCCTGGACAGCCTGGACGACCTCGATCGGGCGGTATCGAGTTCCGAGATCACCCGGGACTTCCAGGTGCTCCATGACGGGATCGTGATGGTCCGAAATCGGATGCTGTCGACCCTGGAGGGCAAGTACGGGCTTTCCCGGTACGATTCCGCGGGATCCGCGTTCGACCCGAACATCCATGAGGCCGTGGCCATGGAGAAGGGCTCCGTGGAGGATCCCGTGGTTTTGGAGGAGTTCCAGAAGGGATACAAACTGCATGGGCGGGTACTGCGGGCCGCCCGGGTGAAGGTCAAAATGCCGGACGGATCCATACCGACGTCCCCGGCGTCGCAGGGGAATCCCCCCGAGACCGCGGACGGCGGAGACCCGAAACCGGAAGGAAACTGAACATCATGCGCCGTTGTGGAAGATAAAGGAGAGTACGAACATGGGTAGAATCATAGGCATCGATCTCGGCACCACCAATTCCTGCGTGGCCGTCATGGAGGGCGGGGAGCCCGTCGTGATCGCCAACTCCGAAGGCCAGCGCACCACCCCCTCCATCGTCGGCTTCACCGGCAAGGGGGAACGCGTCGTGGGCCAGCCCGCGAAGAACCAGATGATCACGAATCCGGAGAACACGATCTATTCCATCAAGCGCTTCATGGGCCGCCGCTTCGAGGAAGTCCAGACGGAGATCAAGCTCGTGCCCTACAAGGTGACACCTCACCAGAACGACGTGCGGGTGGAGATCGGGGACAAGAAGTATTCCCCCCAGGAGATCAGCGCCTTCGTCCTGCAGAAGATGAAGAAGACCGCGGAGGACTACCTGGGCGAAACCGTCACCGAGGCGGTGATCACGGTGCCCGCCTACTTCAACGACGCCCAGCGCCAGGCCACCAAGGACGCCGGAAAGATCGCGGGCCTCGAGGTAAAGCGCATCATCAACGAGCCGACCGCCGCCTCCCTGGCCTACGGGTTCAACAAGGACCAGAAGAAGGAGAAGGTCATAGCCGTGTACGACCTGGGCGGCGGGACCTTCGACATTTCCATCCTCGAGCTGGGGGAGGGCGTCTTCGAGGTCAAGTCCACGAACGGGGACACCCACCTGGGGGGAGACGACTTCGACCGGCGGATCATGCAGTGGCTGATCGACGAGTTCAAGAAGGACACGGGCATCGACCTCTCCCAGGACAAGATGGCCCTACAGCGACTCAAGGAAGCCTCCGAAAAGGTCAAGATCGAACTGTCCAACGTCCAGCAGGCCGAGGTTAACCTGCCGTTCATCACCGCCGACGCCTCGGGTCCCAAGCACCTTCAAAAGACCCTGACCCGGGCCAACTTCGAGCGCCTGATCGAGGACCTCCTGGAAAAGTCCAAGGAGCCCTGCCGAAAGGCCCTTGCGGACGCGGGCATCACCGCGGCCCAGATCGACGAAGTCATCCTGGTGGGGGGCTCGACCCGGATCCCCAAGGTCCAGGCCATCGTCCGGGAGCTCTTCGGCAAGGAGCCTTCCAAGGGGGTCAACCCCGACGAGGCCGTGGCCGTTGGAGCCGCCATCCAGGGCGGTATCCTCGGCGGGGACGTCAAGGACGTGCTGCTCCTGGACGTGACCCCCCTGTCCCTCGGGATCGAGACCCTTGGCGGAGTCTTCACCCGGCTCATCACCCGGAACACGACCATTCCGTGCCGCAAGAGCCAGATCTTCTCCACCGCCAGCGACGGACAGACCGCCGTGTCCATCCACGTCCTCCAGGGCGAGCGGGAGATGGCCGCGCAGAACCGCACCCTGGGCCGGTTCGACCTGGTGGGGATCCCGGCCGCCCCGCGGGGCGTTCCCCAGATCGAGGTCACCTTCGACATCGACGCCAACGGCATCGTCCACGTGTCCGCCAAGGACCTGGGCACCGGCAAGGAACAGAAGATCCGCATCGAGGCTTCCAGCGGGCTCAACGAGGACGAGATCAACAAGATGGTCAAGGAAGCGGAGTTGCACGCGGAGGAGGACAAGCGGGAACGGGAGCGAGCGGAGGTCCGCAACGAAGCGGACACCCTGGCCTACGCCACGGAAAAGTCCCTCAAGGAGTACGGCGACAAGGTGACGGCTTCCGACCGCGAGTCCATCGAGAAAGCCATCAAGGAGCTCCGGGAGGCTGTCGGCTCAAACGATGTATCCCGGATCCGGGAAAAGATCGAAGTCCTGAAGCAGGCTTCCTACAAGCTCGCCGAGGAGATCTACAAGAACGTCGGACAGGCTTCCAAGGAAGGCGCGGGCGGCGGGGACGGACAGGGGCCCCAGGGCCAGCCCGGGCCCGAGACCGGACCTAAATCCGCGGAGGACGTGGACTACCGCGTCGTCGACGAGGACGAGAAGAAATAGGATTCCGCCGGCCCGGCGCCCAGGCCTTCCGGGGCGCCGGATCCGGCATCGATCCGATAAGGACGTCACGTGGCGAAACGGGATTACTACGAGGTCCTGGGGGTTCCCAAGAACGCATCCAAGGACGAGATCAAGAAGGCCTATCGAAAGATGGCCATCGCCAATCACCCCGACAAGAACCCCGGAGACAAGGCCGCGGAAGAGCGGTTCAAGGAGGCCACGGAGGCCTATGAAATCCTGGGGGACGATCAAAAACGGGCCGCCTACGATCAGTTCGGCTTCGCCGGGGTGGAAGGCATGGGAGGCGGGGCCGGCGGGCAACACGACTTCTCCTCGGTCTTCCGGGACTTCGAGGACATATTCGGATTCGGGGACTTCTCCAACATCTTCGACTCTTTCTTCGGGGGCGGCCGGACCGGTGGCATGCGCAGCCGCTCGGGGGTCGGAAAAGGGCAGGACCTACGGTACGACCTGGAACTGAGCTTCGAGCAAGCCGTGTTCGGGACCTCCGTGGAGATCTCCTACGCCCGCAACGATTCCTGCCCCACGTGCAAGGGCAGCGGCGCATCCTCGGGCGTCGGCCGGAAGGTCTGTCCCCAGTGCCAGGGCTCGGGCCAAGTTCGGCGCAGCTCGGGCTTCTTTTCCATCGCCTCCCCCTGCCCCGCCTGCGGAGGGGACGGCTACATCGTGGAGAATCCGTGCCGGGACTGCGCGGGCACCGGTTTAGCCAAGAAGCGGCAGAAGATCAAGGTTACCATTCCTGCGGGGGTGGACGACGGGAAACGCGTCCAGATACCCGGCCAGGGAGACGCGGGAGCCAACGGCGGCCCCCCCGGGGACCTGTACGTGTTCATCCACGTGCGGCCCCATGAGTTCTTCGAGCGGGACGGCTATGACCTGTATTGCGCCGTCCCGATCACCATCGCCCAGGCGGCCCTGGGGGCCGAGATTACCGTCCCGACCATAGAGGGGAAAAAGATCAGCATAGCGGTCCCCGCCGGGGTGCCTCACGGCAAGGTCCTGCGGATCCGGGAGGAGGGGGTTCCCCATCCGGGATCCAACTCCCGACGGGGCGACATGTACGTCAAAGTGATGATCCAGGTGCCCGCCAAACTTTCCAAGCGAGGAAGGGAACTCCTGGAAGAGTTCGCCAGGATCGAAAACGATCCGAAGGAACCCCGTCCCTTGCGCCTGTCGGAACTGAAAAACGGCTAACGCTTCGGCCCGCCCCTCTCAGGGGCGGGTTTTTTCTTCCAAATCGGCCAGGTAGGCCAAGGCGTGGTCCCGGCCGTTTCCGCACATCTCCGGATCCGGCTTGAGGGAACCGCAGAAGGACGGCCGTTCCGGCCGCCCCCAAAGGGAACAGCGAAGGTCCCGGGTCAGGTGCGGGCAGGGTACTCCCGCGGGCTTTCCTTCCGGCAGGGCCGGAAGAGTCGGGGCGATGGAGGGGGCGACGCAGCAGGCCCCGCAGGCGGGCCGGCACTCGAAGGGTGGCCCCGATACCGGGGACGTCTCGGTCATGCTCGAACCCTACCGGAAGACAAGCATCGGCGCAAGCCGGCGGACCGTCTCCCTTGACCTCGGTACCGCGGGTGTGTATCAATAAGGACCGGGCCGGCGTGGCGGAACGGCAGACGCGGTGGACTC
>JAAYUR010000462.1 GCA_012517645.1 Treponema sp. | reverse complement strand
TCCCCGCCGCGCGCGCGAGGACGGCCCGTTGCCGAGGGAATCCCGGCCTAGGACGGTTCGGCCCGGCCGGAGGGCCTGCTAGATCTTCTCTAGCACGCTCTTGATGATCCCGATGGCCTCCCGGAGCTCCTGCTCCGTGATCACAAGGGGAGGGGCGAAGCGGATGATGTTTCCGTGAGTCTGCTTGGCCAGGAGTCCCGCGTCCCGGAGGGCGAGGCAGACATTCCAGGCCTCGAAGCCCTTTTCGAACACGATGGCGTTCAGAAGTCCCTTTCCGCGCACAAGGACCATCTTCTTGCAGGAGATCTTCCCGACTTCTTCGCGGAAAATCTTGCCCAGGCGCTCGGCGTTCTCCTCGAGCTTGCCCTCCTCCAGAACCTCCAAGGCCGCGATGCCCACGGCTCCGGCCAGGGGATTCCCTCCGAAGGTGGATCCGTGGGTGCCCGGCGTGAAGACCTTCATGACCTCGTGGTCGGCCACGATGGCGGATATCGGCATGACGCCGCCGCCCAGGGCCTTGCCCAGGCACATGATGTCCGGCCGGGCGTTCTCGTGTTGCCAGGCGAAGCGCTTGCCGGTCCGGCAGAATCCGGTCTGGACCTCGTCGGCGATGAACAGAATCCGATTCTTGTCGCAGAGGGCGCGGACATCCCTGAGGTATCCGTCCGGAGGAACCACGACCCCCGCCTCGCCCTGGATGGGCTCAAGGATGACGGCCACGGTGTTGGGAGTGACGGCCTTTTCGATGGCCTTGATGTCCTGGTAGGGCACCCGGATGAAGCCCGGCGCGTAGGGCCCGTAGTTGATCGTGGAATCGGGATCGTTGGACATGGAGATCGCTGCCAAGGTGCGGCCGTGGAAGTTGTCCTCCATGCAGATGATCTCCTGCTTGCCGTTCTTGACGCCCTTGACCTCCACGCACCAGCGGCGGGCCGCCTTGATGGCGGTCTCCACGGCCTCCGCCCCGGTGTTCATGGGCAACGCCATCTCGTAGCCCGTGAACTCACAGAGCTTCTTGAGGAACAAACCCATCTTGTCGTTGTGGAAAGCCCGGCTGGTCAGGGTGACCCGATCCAGCTGATCCCGCACGGCTTTTACGATCTTTGGGTGCAGATGACCCTGGTTGACCGCGGAATAGGCGGACAGGAAATCGAAGTACTCCTTGCCTTCCGGGTCGATCACCTTCACGCCCTTGGCCTTGGAGAGGACGACGGGGAGGGGGTGGTAGTTATGGGCCCCGTATTTTTCGTCCAGATCGATGTATTCCTGCGTCTTCATAAAATCCTCCTCGGTTCCTCTGGAACCAGGGTTTCAGTATAGCATCCCGAAAGGGATCCCGCCAAGGGGTGAACTGCTAATTACTTTACATATAGATAATTATAGAATACGCCTCGTATCTTTATGCACCGGGCCGTCTGATGCGCAGAAGCTCCGGTCAGGTTTGGGAGCCCCGGGACCCGGATATCCCTCATCTCAAGTACCGTATGCCGTCCTTTTCCCGTTTTCGCCGGATGCCCAGGCGGGCGATCAAGTCCAGGAGTTCCGGGTAGGGCAAGCCCCCCGACTCGCACATCTTGGGGAACATGGAGATATGGGTAAATCCCGGGATCGTATTTGCTTCGTTGAGATAGATCCGGCCGTCCTTCCGATCCAGGAAAAAGTCGATCCGGGCCATTCCGGACAGGGCGGCCAGCTTGTAGGCCCGGACCGCGATATCCATGACGGACCTCGAAGTCTCCTCCGGGATCGGGGCGGGGATCAGCAAGGCCGCTCCGTTCGGATCCAGGTACTTGGCATCGTAGTCGTAGAACTCGTGGGAGCTTACGATCTCACCCGGGGGATAGGCCCTGGGCTCCTCGTTCCCAACCACCGAGCACTCCAATTCCCGGGCCGTCAGGAAGGGCTCCACCAAGGCCTTCGAGCCCCATTCGAGGGCGGATCGAAGGGCCGGCAGCAGATCCCCGGCGTTCTGGATCTTCGAGGTTCCCACGCTGGAACCCGCGCAGGCGGGTTTTACGAACATCGGGTAGCCGAAGGACGCTTCCAAGTCCTTCGCCAGCGCCGAAAACCGATCCGGTTCGAGGTCCGCGGGCCTCACGGTCCGGAATGGAGGGACCGGAAGCCCTGCCCGGGACCACAGGGCTTTCGAGACCTCCTTGTCCATGGCCACCGCGCTCCCCAGGACGTCCGCCCCGGCATAGGCCAAGCCCGCGGTTTCCAGGAGCCCCTGGATCGTGCCGTCCTCGCCGAAGGTCCCGTGAAGGACCGGCAGGACGACGTCGACCGGGATCGGCTCGCCGGAGAGGAGGGCCAAACCCCGGCCCGGGACGGCCGCCACGATCCGGGAGCCGTCGCTCAGGATGCCCAGGGGACCCGATCCGGATCGGGCGGCTTCCACCGCATCCCGGGGCTGAAGATACCAGACGCCGGTCCGGTCGATCCCGATCAGGATCGGCTCATAGGAGGCGGGGAGGTGTCGCAGGACGCTGGCCGCGGAGATCAGGGATACCTCGTGCTCGCCGGACCGGCCGCCGTACAGAATCGCGGTTTTCATCGGGAAGACCTTTCGTAGTCGAGTTCCGCCAAGGCCGCTTCGGCCTCGGCGATTTCGTCCCAAGGAAGAGTCCCCCGGGCGTAGATGATGGAGTTCTCGTGACCCTTGCCCAGAAGGAGCACGAGGTCCCCCGGCCGGGCCAGGGAACAGGCCTTGCGTATGGCGGCCCTGCGATCCGGGATGAGGAAGAGCCGCTCCCCCCGCTGGAGGTCCGGGCACCCCGCGGCTATGTCTTCCAGAAGGGTCCGGGGATCCTCGCCCCGGGGATCCTCGTCGGACAGGATCACGATGTCGCAGTAGTCCGCGGCGATACGGCCCTGGAGAGGCCGCTTCTCCGTGTCTCTCTCCCCTCCGGATCCGAACACGCAGATAATCCGGCCCCGGACACGGCTTCTTAGGGGGGGCAGGATAGTCCGGAAGGAGGACGGAGTATGGGCGTAGTCCACGATCACCTCGAAGGGTTG
>JAAYUR010000485.1 GCA_012517645.1 Treponema sp. | reverse complement strand
TATCGTGGTCTTTCCCGCTCCGTAGCCTCCGCAGATCCCGATGATCATCGCAGTCGCCATGAAGGGCAGAATACCACCGCATCGGGGTATCCGCAACGGGCGGTTTCCGGATGGGGTTTGTCTATTTATTACAACAGGATGAACAAGGTTAAAGATGAGGCTTTTTCAAAACTTCCTGAGTTTTGAAAAAGCCTCCATTGGCTCGAATACCTATCTTGTTAATCCATTCCTCATCTTGTTAATCCTGTTGGATTTATCCGGTGATCGGATCCGGCCAGCGGTTACGGAAGGCCACCTTCTCCAGGGGTTCCCGCTGGCGGGGGCCGGTTTCCCGCTCCTTCTGCCAGTCCGAGAGGAGCTCGTCGGAACCCTTTCGGCCGACGATGACCAGGGTCTGCACCACGTAGTCCTCCGGTATGCCCAAGGTCTTGCGCACCTTGCCGGGGGAGTATCCCGCTATAGGATGGGCCACCAGGCCCTCATGGGTCGCCTGGAGGACCAGGCTCATGACCGCCAGGCCCAGGTCGAAGGGCGCGTAGTCCCGGCCCTCGTCCAGACGACAGTCCAGGGAGGGCTTCTGGACCGCCGCCACGATGAGGGGGGCCCGGGTGGCCCATTTGTTCCCCTCCGCGAGGGTTTCCCGGAGTCCGGTCAGGGCGTCCCCGGTGACCGCCACGAAGCGCCAGCTTTGCTTGTTGAAGCAGGACGGGGCTAGATGGGCCGCCTGGAGCAGGCGTTGGATCTGTCCCTCCTCAAGGGGTTCCGGTGAGAGGCCCCGGTAGGCCCTGCGTTCCGCGATTTCCTTCATCAAGTCCAAGATTGACCTCCAACACGTCGATTCTTCCCTTCCATAAATATACAACTGCGGCTTCAGGGGTCGAAGAGAATTGATTCCGTTCCTGTTGTTTTCGTACGTCCCCCGGGGTAGGATACCTGGTCCCGCCTCGCCGGGCTGCGGACGTTCCTAACAAACCGTGATACGAGGGGCGAAATGTACAAGGCAGTGGTTTTCGATTTCGGCAACGTGTTGTGCGGCTTGGATCGGATGGCTTTTGCCCGGGCCGCGGCCCGGCATTCCCGCCTGAGTCCCGAGGAGCTGGACAGGGCGATCTGGGGTGGGGCTCTGGAGAGGGAACATGAGACAGGGTTGATCGATTCCCGGGGGTATTTCCGCAAAGTCGGAGAACTGGCGGGGTTTTCGCCGGACTATACCTATGAGATGTTCTTCCAGGATTACCTGAGGATCGCGCTCCCCAACCCCGACGGGGAAGCGGGGCTCCTCCGGGCGCGAGAACTGGGAGCCCGGTGTTTTATACTTTCCAACACCTCCTGGATGCATGCTTCCGTCATTTTTAACAATGAAACGCTCGCTTCCGTGCCTGAATTGCATATCCTCTCGTATAAGGTAGGGTTCATGAAGCCCGATCCCCGAATCTGGCTCAAGCTGCTGGAATATGCGGGGCTTGCGGCGTCGGACTGCCTATACATCGACGACGTTCCCGGGTACTGCCAAGCGGCGCAATCTCTCGGGTTCGGCGCCTGCGTCTACAGGATCGGACAGGATAGTTTACCCCGAATTGTCGAAACCATGTTAAAATCCGGTTAGAGCGAACGCCGTACGCACTGCCGTGTCGGCGTGTGCGGCGATAAGGAGGATTCGATGAAACGTGTGTTCGCGGCGCTCATTTGCCTGGCCACGGTCGCAACGGCCTGGTCGGCTCCCAATGAGGTGGTAGTCTATACCGCCCATGAGGAGTCCATCATAAACGCCCTGGTGCCCATGTTCGAGAAGGAAACGGGAATCAAGGTCAATTACGTCAAGCTCGGCTCCGGCGACATCATCAAGCGGGCCAAGGCGGAAGCGGGGAATCCCCAGGCGGACGTGATCTGGAGTATCGGCGGGGAACAGCTCGAGGCCGAAAACCAGATACTCGCGCCCTATACTCCCAAGGACTGGGACAAGATCGCCCCGGTCTACAAGGTGGGAACGAACTGGCTTCCCTACACCGGCATCATGAACGTGTTCATCGTCAATACCAAGATGCTCAAGCCGGAACAGTATCCCCGAAAGTGGACCGACCTAACGGACCCCCGGTTCAAGAAACTGATCTCCTCCGCCCGGGCGGACAAGTCCGGTTCGTCCTACATGCAGTTGGCGAACGTCATCGCCATCTACGGAGAAAAGGGCTGGGACGTATACCAAGGCATCATGAAGAATATGGTGATTTCGGCCTCCTCGGGCGCCGTCCCCAAGTTCGTGAACGACGGGGAACAGGCCGTGGGAATCACGCTGGAGGACAACGCCTTCCGGTTCTTCGTCGGGGGAGGCCCCGTGGCCATCGTCTATCCCGAGGACGGCACCGTAGCCGCTCCGGACGGCATCGCCCTTCTCAAGGGAGCCCCCAACCTGGAGAACGCAAAAAAGTTCATTGACTGGTGCCTTTCCAAGCCGGTCCAGGAATATTTGGTGGACAAGATGGCGCGGAGACCGGTCCGGACGGACGCCAAGGATCCCCAGGGGCTTCCCGCGCTCTCCAAGATCAAGACCGTTCCGTATGACTTCGGGTGGGCCGCGAAGAACAAGGAAGCCTTCGTCAAGAGGTTCGTGAACATCGCGATGGACCTCAATCTCTAGCCGGGCCGAGGATGAAGACCCGCGGGAGGGCCCAGGCCCTCCCGCAATCGTTCCCGACCATGGATCGAGAAGCTTGAAACCCGGAGTTGCCGATGACGTCGATACGTATCGCGGGCGTTGAAAAACGCTTTGGAGAGCTCCTCGCTCTTTCGGATATCAACCTGGAAATAGAAAAGGGCGAATTCTTCACCCTCCTCGGTCCGTCGGGGTGCGGGAAAACAACCCTTCTACGGACCATCGCGGGGTTCTACCGTCAAGACGCGGGGGATATCTTCCTGGGCGATGAACTCATCAACGATGTACCCGCCTATCGCCGCAATACCGGGATGGTGTTCCAGAACTATGCGGTCTTCCCCCACATGACGGTGTTCGAGAACGTCGCCTACGGCTTGAAGGTTCGTAAGCTCCCCGGGGACGAGATTTCCAGAAAGGTGCGGGCCGCTCTCAAGAACGTGCATCTCGAGGGATACGAGTCGAGGACGCCCGACAAGCTTTCCGGGGGACAGCAGCAACGCGTGGGGCTCGCCCGGGCCATGGCCATAGAGCCCAGGGTTTTGCTCTTCGACGAGCCGCTCTCCAATCTCGACGCAAAACTTAGGGTGGAGATGCGGGATGAAATCCGGGCGGTCCAGAAGGCTCTCGGGATCACCGCGATCTACGTGACCCATGACCAGGAGGAAGCCCTGGTCATCTCCGACAGGATAGCGGTGGTGAATTTCGGCAAGATCCAGCAAGTCGGGGCACCCTGGGAAATCTACAAGGACCCCGCCAACCTTTTCGTCGCCACCTTTGTCGGGAAAATCAACAAGCTGGAGGTGGAGCTCGGGGAACCGCTGGACAAGGGCCTGCGAAAGGCGGTTTCCGGCAAGGTCGAGTTCGCCGTCCCCTCGGCGGGCACCGAGGGCCGAAGATCCGCGACCCTCACCTTCCGGCCCGAGGACATCGTCGAAACGAGCGAGGAAACGCCGGGCTTGAACCGGCTGTCCGGCACCCTGACCTCCACCTCCTTCCTAGGCACCGTGGCCAGCCTGGAAATGGATGTACACGGAACGACCATCGTCATAGAGCGGCACAGGCCGAGAAAGTCGGACATTCCAGGCATCGGTTCCACCGTGGAATTCGCCGTTCCTCCCGAGGCCTGCCTCCTTTTCGACCCGGAAACGGGAGCGCGGTTGGGAAGAGGGCGGCCGTGATGAGGATGGGCGGAACGAAGAGGGCGGACATCTGGTCCCTCGTGATATTCGCGGGTTTCGCGATCGTCATCGTCTTTTTGATCTATCCCCTGTTCGACATATTCCGGTTTTCCTTCGCGGACAAGGAAACCGGGGCGGTCTCCCTGGCCAACTGGAAAGAATTCTTCGGCCGGGCCTACTATATGAGGGCTTTCGGACATTCGATGGTCGTGGCCGTCCTCGTCACCGTTTTCTCCGCCCTCCTGGGCATCCCCCTGGCGTTCTTCACGACACGCTACAGGATCCGCGGCTCCAGCCTCCTGTCCACCCTCTCCATCCTGGCCTTGCTGTCCCCCCCCTTCATCGGCGCGTATTCCTGGATCACCATGCTCGGGAGGAACGGATTCCTCCGGAACATCCTCATATCGGCGGGGATCCGGGTTCCCCAGGTATACGGCCTGCTGGGCATCGTCCTGGCCGACACCCTGCAATACTACCCCTTCATCTCCCTCATGCTGGCGGGGGCCCTCATGACGATAGACCGATCCCTCGAGGAGGCCTCCGAGAACCTCGGCGCCCGGTCGATCCGGACCTTCTTCTCCGTGACCCTGCCCCTGGTCCTTCCTTCCCTCACCGGGGGAGCCCTCATCGTATTCATGATGTCCCTTTCAAACTTCGGGACGCCCATGATCATCGGAGGCAACTACCTGGTGCTTCCGACCCTGGCGTACAATCTCTATACCAGCGAAATAAGCGAACGCCCGGGCATGGCCGCTACTGTCTCCATCATCCTGATGCTCTGCGCATCGGTGATCATCGTCCTGCAGCAGTGGCTTTCCGCCCGCAGGAAGTACGCCAGCATGCTCGTGAACCGCCCGGTGGTAAAACGGCTCAAGGGCGTGCGGTCCCTGCTGGCCCACGCCCTCTGCTACCTCATCGTCGGGTTGTCCACTCTGCCCCTGGCGGTCATCGTATTCTATTCCTTCCGAAAGACCAGCGGACCCGTGTTCACCGCGGGATTCGGTCTGGACAGCTATAGACAGATCTTCTTCGACGTGCCCAAGACGGTCGCGAACTCCTTCGTGTACTCCTTCATCGCGGTCATCCTGATCGCGACGATCGGTACCCTGATCGGCTTCACGATCGCCCGGAAGAGGAACCTCTTCGTGAAGATCCTGGATCCGCTGTTGATGATTCCGTACATCGTACCCGGAACGGTGCTTGGTATCGGCTTTATCGTGGTGTTCAACCGCCAACCCCTCTACCTGGTCGGCACCGCGACGATCATCATCATGACCTATTTCATACGGCGCCTGCCCTATTCGGTGCGCTCGGCCGCGTCCATCCTGAAGCAGATCGATCCGGCTCTGGAAGAGGCGGGCATCAACCTCGGTTCGCCCCCCGGGCGGACCTTCCGGACCGTGACCCTTCCGTTGATGCAGTCAGGAATAATTTCCGGCGCCATAATGAGTTGGGTAACATCCATGAACGAGCTGTCCGCCTCCATCCTGCTCTATGTGGGCAAGACCATGACCATGCCCATAAAGATCTATCTGTCCGTGGTGGACGGGTACTTCGGGACGGCCAGCGCGATGTCCACGATCCTGCTTTGTGTAACGGGCCTCTGCATGTTCGTCGTGATCAAGTACTTCAACCGGGGCTCGGATACCTTCATCGCCGCCTAGCAGGCAGTGGAAGCACTCGAGGCATTTCGACACCCCGCGAGGGCGCTGCCGGGGGTCAAGAGAGTGCAGGAGTATCCCGGCTTCTCTCCGGCCGCATCAAGGCGTCCTCCACCTCGGCGATGATGGAGTCCGGGGTGCTGGCCCCGGCGGTCAGGCCCAGGACGGAAAAGCCGAAGACTTCCGGAGGCAGCTCCGCGGCGGTCTCGATGTGCCAGGCGGGCTTCCCCAGGGCGCGGGCGGCCCGGAAGAGCCGGGCCGTGTTGGCCGAGGATCGGCCTCCCACGACCACGATCGCCTCAGCCCGGTCGGCCAGTCGGGCCAGGGATTCCTGGCGTTCCCGAGTGGCCGGGCAGATGGTGTCCACGATCTCCAGGCGCGAATAGCGGGAGCGAAGCACCCCGCAGACCGCCTCGTACTCCTCCTCGCTGACCGTGGTCTGCGCCAGGACGCCCACGGGCTCGACCAGGTCCAGGGCGCGGGCCTCCTCGGGGGAACCCACGACGGAGCAGGCCGGGGCGCAGCCGGTCACGGCCACGATCTCCTCGTGGTTGCGGTCTCCCACTAGGACAACCGAGTACCCCGACTCGTGGAAACGCCGGGCCCTGCGCTGGCTGGCCAATACCCGGGGACAGGTTGCGTCCGCAAGCCGGGCGCCCAGGGATTCCAGCCGGGACCGGAGGGCCGGGGAGACCCCGTGGGCCCGAAGGATGACGATCCGACCCGCGACCCGGGAATCCGTTTCCTGTTCCCCTAGGACCTCGACCCCTCGGCGCCTGAGATCCTCCACGGCCTGGGGATTGTGGATAAGCGGGCCCAGGGTATAGATGGGACGGATTGTCTCCGTTTCCGCGGTCTTGACGGCCAGATCCATGGCTCGTCGGACGCCCATGCAGTACCCCAACGTGTCGGCTCTCAGTACGATCATGGCAAGATGATACCTGGAAATCCTCGGATCGCATAGGAGCCGGGATCGGGCGTATTGTGAGGAAGCGGCGGAACATATATACTGACGCTCCGTTTCTCTATCCGGCGTGGCTCGCGCCCAAAAAAGGAAGGTACTATGAGCAAGAAGACCATCGTCGTAGCCCTGGGAGGCAACGCCCTGATCGAGGAGGGCACCGAGGGCACGGTCGAACAGCAGTTCGAGAACACCCGCAAGAGCATGGCCGCCATCGTGGGACTTATCCAGGAAGGGCATCGGGTGGTCCTGACCCACGGGAACGGCCCCCAGGCGGGGGTCCACCTGATCCGGAACGAGGCCGCATCGGCCAAGGTGCCTCCCAGCTCCCTGAACGTGATCGTCGCGGACACCCAGGGCTCCATCGGGTACATGATCCAGCAGTCCCTGGTGAACGCCCTGATCAAGGCGGGGATCAAGAAGAGCGTCGTGACCGTGGTCACCCAGGTGGTGGTGGACAAGAACGACCCCTCCATGCTCAACCCCACAAAGTACGTGGGACCCTTCATCCGACCCGAGCAGATCGAGGAGTGCCGGGCCAAGGGCTGGGTGGTCAAG
The DNA here is from genome assembly GCA_012517645.1 of Treponema sp. Classification (GTDB taxonomy): domain Bacteria; phylum Spirochaetota; class Spirochaetia; order Treponematales; family UBA12059; genus JAAYUR01. The sequence continues at coordinate 386 of JAAYUR010000485.1, read as the reverse complement.
GAGGACCCGGGCCGGGGACACCGGCGCGTGGTCGCCTCCCCCCTGCCGATCGACATCGTCGAGACGGAGGTAATACGGGACCTCCTTCAAGACGGGCTGGTCGTGATCGCTGCGGGCGGGGGCGGCATCCCGGTGTGCCGGAATCCGGACGGCACCTACGAGGGCGTGGACGCGGTCATCGACAAGGACCGGGCCAGCGCCCTGTTGGCCAACCTCCTTTCGGCGGACGAGCTCCTCATCCTGACCGGAGTGGAGAAGGTGGCCGTCAACTTCCGCAAACCCGACCAGAAGGTCCTGGACGTCCTGACCGTGGCGGAGGCGGAGAAGTACATGGCCGAGGGCCAGTTCCCCAAGGGCTCCATGGGACCGAAGATCGAGGCCGCCGT
>JAAYUR010000127.1 GCA_012517645.1 Treponema sp. | reverse complement strand
CCCGGTTGTGTAATGGTAGCACGGCAGACTCTGGATCTGCTTGTGGGGGTTCGAATCCGCCCTGGGGAATAGGGTGTGCAGATTTTGCATCGCAAAATCCGCACACGAGCGGAGCGGTCTTGATAAGCGGTAGTCGGAAATTCGCCGAGCGAGCTATGTGAGCTCGGCGCCGCGAAGCGAAAAATCTTCCAAGGAAGATTTTTCGCTTCGCGAGGCCCCTTCGTCTATCGGTTAGGACAAAAGATTCTCAATCTTTAAAGAGGGGTTCGACTCCCCTAGGGGCTAGAAACCCGATCCGGCCTTCCGGCCGGGTCGGGTTTTTTTATTGCCCCAGGGGAGTCGAACACGAGCCGCCGTCGCGAGCTGGCGAGCGCGAGGACCAGGATGGGCCGAGAGGCGGCGAGGCGGGTCGGAGGGCTGAGGCACGACGCCGAAGCCCGGAGACTCGACTCCCCTAGGGGCTAGAAACCCGATCCGGCCTACCGGATATTCGCCTCCAAGAGTCGATCCTTATACATAACGTGCGCGGCGACCGGCAGGGCTTTGCCGCCGATCGTATCTTTACCGATGTAGACCGTGTACAGGAACACGTCGCTTTTGAGTTTAAGGGCGACCTGGGCGTAGAGACTGTCGGTGACGCGGTGCTGCACAGCGGTCTTCGTGCTGTCAGTCCACTCCACGATGCTCTCGGTCTGCCACTCCGCCTTGGTGATGTTCGCCTTGAGAACGGAGGCTCCCGGGGCTTCCTTGAGGGCCGCCGTCCGGGCCAGATCGCGCAGTTCCTCCGCGTCCTTGCCCTTGTATACGTCGGGCGACATCACGCGCTTTTCCAGGATGGTCTTGTCCATCTCCTCCAAGCGCTTGTCCAATTCGGCCTTTTTCGCGATGAGGGCGCGGGTCCGGCTCGATCCGGGGAAGAGCAGGCCGGATTGCTCGACCAGGACGTCGACGCGTTTCTTGACGCCCGGATCCAGGGCGATCGCCTTTCCTTCCGCCTGCCGGGCGTTCATCCATGCCAGGGCCTCGTCCAGCTTGGCCGCCGCCTCCTCCGGAATCCGTTCGCGGCTCCGTTCGTAGTTGAGTATTCCGACCTTGATGTCGTACTCGGCCTGCCGAAGCTCCGGGTGGGCGTCCTTGTCCATGCCGGAGGCCAGGAACTCGGCATAGACGACCTTGGCCTTCTCGTAATTCGGTTTCTGGGCCAGGAGCTGGTCGATGTCTTCGGTTGGAATGCCGAACAAGCCCTTCGAGCCGGGCCGTCCGTCGGGCTTGTATTCCGCCAGCCGCTTCGCCCAATCGACCAGGACCTGTTCACTCGCGGCCGCGCTGACCGTGGAGGCGGCCTTGGCCTGGGCCTTGCCGGTCAGGGCCGCCGCCAGGGCGGCTTCCACCTCGGCGATCCGCTTTTCCGCGGCCAGGACGTCGGGATGGGAAGCGGTCTCGGGATAGGACTTCTTGATCTCCTTCATGAGCTCGATGGCCATGTCCAGATCGTTCCGGTTGTTGGAGCCGTTCTGGATGCGCGCCTCGGTGCTCTTGAGGTAGGCCTCGATCTTACCGAGGCGGCTAGTGACCCCACCGGGTAGTTTTGCCTGCGCGGAAAGCGGTCCGACAAAGGCGAGGACCAAGGCGAAGGGCAGGAACAGGACGCGGCATGGACGTTTATACATGGTATTCCTCCTGAGTTTGTAAAAAAGTATCGATTGTCCCCGTAGAGCGGTCAAGGATCCTGCCGAGGATTTCGGAGTATGAACGCCCAAGGGCCGAAGGTATTCGAGTTTCGGGCTCGCGATCCTAGGCTCGGCCCGCAGGACCCTTCCGCCTGTCCTGAGCCTTCCCGGATAGGTACAGCAGGACTCCCCCTCCGACGGAGAAGGCCGCGGCCATTAGGAAGACCGCCTCGCCCCCCGCGGCTCCCATCAGGAAGCCCGCGGCCGGGGCGGCGATTCCCCGGCCGAGCTCGCTGACCATGGAAAGGCCCATGTAGCGCCCCAGGAGGGCCGGCCGGGCGTGCTCAGGTATGTAGCGGACCTGGACCGCGGAACCCCAGACCTCCCCCATGCTCAGGATCAGCATGGAAGCCAGGAGAAGCGCCGGGGAACGGAGGAAGGCGAAACCGAGGAATCCCGCCGCGAAGGCCGCCTTGGACCAGGCCGCGGAGGGGGCGATCGACGATGCCCTGAGCCGGCGGGAGAGGGGCAGCTGGGCGGTTACGCAAATGAAGGCGTTCATGGAAAGGATCGCCCCGTAGGTCCAGAGGTCCGTGCCGGTCTCGCGGAAGTGGAGGGGCAGGAAGCTCTGGATGAGATCGTAGGCGCCCCAGACAAGGGTCATACCCGCGGTCCAGACACAGAACCCCGCGTCCCGGGCGATTTCCGTCCAAGCGGATTTTTTTGGAGCTCTGTCCCCAGCTCTGTCCCCAGCTCTGTCTCTTGCACCAGCTCTGTCCCTGGTACCAACTATGTCCCCGGCTCTGTCCCCAATATTAGCTTGGGCGCCCGGAATATCGTTTAATTCGGTCTTCCCAGCCCCCCGCAGAGCCTTTCCGATATGGCAGGGAGCCGACTCGGGAACCACAAGGGCGATATACAGGCCCACCGCCAAGTTAAAAAGCCCTCCAATAATGAATCCCGCCCGCGGCGAGGACTGGAATAGGGCCACCCCAGCGACGGGCCCCAGGCCGAAGGCGGCGTTCAGGGCGATGCGGTTCAGGGCGAAGGCCTCGGACCTTCGCTCCGGGGGACAGAGGTCGGAAAGGGCTGCGCTCGTCGCCGGCCGGTAGAAGGTCCGGGTCATCCCGTTCATGAAGTTGAGCACCGCGAGGAAAACCGGGCGGGGACCCGCGAAGGCGAAGCCGAACATCGAAAGCCCGCTGGCCGTGACACCCAGGATTTGGACTGGCTTGCGGCCCCACCGGTCCGAAAGCTGGCCGCCCCAGGCTCCGAATACGACGTTGGCCACGGGGGCCGCACCCAGGACCAGGCCCAGGGTGCCCAGGCCCACCCCGACATCCCGCATGTACAGGCTGAGATAGGGGATCACCATGAAACGGCCGCAGGACTCCACGAAGGTGGCCGCGACGAGGTACCAGACGGGGCGGGGAAAGCTCGCGAGATAGGCCATCCCGAGGGCAAGGAGGCTTGATGCGGAAGGCCGCGCGGCGGCGGGCGGAGGCTGTTCAGGCATGGCGGGAGTATGGCCTCGGATACCGGTCTTGATCCAGTGCCGTGCCTTGACCTGACCTCCGGGCGATCCTGGTTCGACCCGCCCCCTACCGCTTCTGCTTCGCCCGGTTCTGTCCGACCCGGAACCGCACGATCCGGGCGATCAGGTCCCGGGGAAGGGGCCGGTCGACCGGGAACCGGACGGAACCCTTCGCGCGCTTGTACCCGGCCAGCTCGGCCTCGAAGGCGGAGATCCCCTCGGATCCGGGGTAGAAGCCGATGTGCCGCTCGTAGCCGGAGAAATGCACCAGGTTGCCGTTCAGGGTAAAGGTGGGGATGCCGTAGGAGATCTTCTCTGCAGCTCCCGGGGCGTTCTCCCGGATCAGGGCCCGCAGCTCCTCGAGCAGCCCGCGCGTCTTCGGGGGATACCCCGCGATGAACGCGTCCACCGCCGCGGTCCCCGGATCGATGCCGGGACTCCCGCCCTTGCCCTCCGGCGCGGTGACGTCGGGCGGTGCGCCGGGCGCGGACGCCCCGGCGGGATCGGGCGCCGCTTCCATCGACGCCTTCAGGGACGGAACGGGCTCCCCCATCTCCATGAGGGTACGGCTCATGAGCACCCCGATCCCCAGGGCCGCGATCGCGACCCCCGTCCCGATCAGCAGGATCTCGATCCGTACCAGATCCCCCAAAGGACCGAAGGCGAGCATCCCGACGGGCATCATGGACGAGGAGATCATGGAATTGATGCTGAACACCCTTCCCAGGTAATCCGGCTCCACGTGCTCCTGGAGCAGGGTCGCAAGGGGGGTGTTGAAGTACGGGATCGCGAACCCGAATAGGACCATGAACCCGATATAGACCCAGAAGGAAGGGGCCAGACCCAGGGCGGCGGTGCAGAGGGCCATCGCGAGGGTCGACGCGACAACGGTGATCATCCGGTTCCGGAACCCGCGGATCGCCGCCAGCAGGGCCCCTCCCGCCGTCATCCCCGCGGAAAATGCGATCTCCAGGGCCGTCAGGCGCCAGACTTCGGGCCCGTAGGTCCGGGCCGTCTGGAGGGGGGTCAGGAAGGCGGCCGGGGCGATCAGGAAGAAGAGCAGGGCCATGTACACGAAGAAGCCCACGAGGTATCGGTGGTCCCGGACGTACCGGAAGCCCAGCTTCAGGTCCTCGAAGTAGCCCGTGGACTGGGGGTGGGAGGCCTTGGCGTGGGGCGGGACGCGCAGGAACAGGGCCAGGAGCCCCACCGCCAGGGAGGCGGTGGACACGTCCACGAACAGGATGACCTGGAAGGGGGCCAGGCTCAGGAGGGCCCCGGCCGCCACGGGCGCGGCGAAGGACAGGGCGGATTGGACGGACCCGTTCACCGCGTTGACCCGCATCAGGGACTCCGGGGGGACCATCTGGGGCAGAAAGGCGCCCACCGCGGGCATGTGGAAGGCCTGGCCAACGGATCGGATCGCGGACACCAGCAGGAGCAGGCCGATGGCCTCCCCTCCCCTCGCGTAGACCAGGGCCAGGAACAGGGTCGCCAGGGCACTCCCCGCGTCGGCCATCATGATGATCCGCTCGCGGTCATGACGGTCCGCGAAAACCCCCGCGAAGGGAGACAGGAGGAAGGTCGGCAGGAATCCCAGGATGATCATCAACGCCATCATGGCCCCGGACTTTGTCGTCAGGGTTATGTGCCACATCAGGGCGTACTGCACGAGGGCCGACCCGAAGAGGGACAGAGCTTGGCTGGTCAGGAAGACGGCTACGTTTCGCTTCCAGCCGCCCGGGATCGTCGTCGAAGCAGGGGGTTCGGATTCAAGCATTGGGAGAATATATCGAAAGCGGGGCGGCTCGGAAAGAACCGCGGCCCGCCTCATGAAGATGGCCGCCCGCGGCGTCCCCGTCGGGCCACGGCTAGGTTCTCGGGATTGGCGGGTCCTTCACCCTGTGGAAGCGTCCCTGTGGCGCCCCGCGCCCGGCCCGGGCCCGCCGACTCCGGGTTTCGGCCCCCGCCCCTTCCGCCGGGGCCGTAGCCGGCCGAGGTAGAGCGCCTCGACCTTGGCCCGGGCCCAGGGGGTCCGGCGCAGGAAGGCCAGGCTGGACTTGATGCTTGGATCCATGGAAAAACAGCGCACGGGGATGCGCTCGGCGAGTCCCTCCCAGCCGTACTTCTCGACCAGGAGGCGGAGGATGGCCTCCAGGGTCAGGCCGTGGAGGGGGTTGTTGGGCTGGTCCTCGGGCATGGAGGCAGTATACAAGACTCGGGCCGAGCGACGCCAGAACGGCCGGTGGCCGCGGTTGCACGGTGCGTCCCCTCCCCTTGATCCTAGCTTGCTTCTTCCCGTAGAATCGATCCGGCGCTCGCGTGTATCGCGGCGGGCGATACGACATGAATGAGAGGCAGCGGATGAAACCCGTCGAGATCGCGATCCTCGGCTTCGGAACCGTGGGGTCGGGGGCATACCGAATCCTGAACGAGCACGCCGACGCGATCGCCCGCCGGGCATCCTCCCCCATCGAAGTCCGGAAAATCCTGGTCCGGGACGCGTCCCGTAAGCGGGGCGTACAGACTCCTCCGGGCGTCTTCACGGAGAGCATGGACGAGATTCTCTCCGACCCGGGAATACGGATCGTCGTGGAGGCTATGGGCGGAGAGGAGCCCGCCCTCTCCTACACGCTTGCCGCCTTGGAGGCGGGCAAGGACGTGGTGACCGCGAACAAGTTGGTTCTGGCCTTGCACGGCCGCAGCATCTTCGAGGCGGCCCGGGCTTCGGGCCGACGGATCGCCTTCGAGGGGTCCGTAGCGGGGGGCATCCCGGTCATTCGCGCTCTCCGGGAAGGGCTGACCGCCAATACGATCGAGCGGATCACGGGAATCTTGAACGGCACGACGAACTTCATCCTCTCCGCCATGACGGACCGGGGTGTGGAATACGCGGACGCTCTCAGGGAAGCTCAATCCTTGGGCTACGCCGAGGCGGATCCTTCCGCGGACGTGGAAGGCTTCGACGCGGCGTATAAACTGGCCATCCTGGCCTCCCTGGGGTTCGAGGGATACGTGGATCCCCGGCGGATAGTTCGAAAGGGCATCGCCACGGTGACCGCCCAGGACATCGCCCTTGCGGACAAGTTCGGATACCGCATCAAGCTCTTGG
>JAAYUR010000033.1 GCA_012517645.1 Treponema sp. | reverse complement strand
TGGATTCCGAGGGCATGGGTCACTTCCTGGTATACGAGGTGCCCCTCTTCGCGGATTTCAAGAACTTCCTGAAGGGCCACAAGCCGTACAATAAGACGATCCTGTCCGTGGTGACCGACGAGAGCGTCATCCCCCGGGTGGTCAAACTGATCGACAAGGTCTGCGGGGGTTTCCGGAACTCGAACACCGGCATCCTCTTCACGGTGCCCGTGGATTTCGCCGTGGGGCTCCTGGAACAGAACCAATCCGAAACCCCGGAGCAGCCGTCATGATGGAACTCAGCTCCTGCTTCACCTCGGAAACCGTTGCCCTGGATGTTCCCGCCCGCAGGAGGGGCGAGGCGCTTCGGAAGGTTGCCCAGATCCTGGCCGGGGCGGGCATCGGAGAGGCCAAGGCCCTGGAGGACGCCTTGCAGAGCCGGGAGATCCTCTGTTCCACGGGGCTCGGAGACGGGGTGGCGGTTCCCCACGTCCTCCTTCCGGGCCTCCGGAGGACGGCCCTGGTATTCGTCCGGCTCCGGGACCCGGTGGATTGGAGAAGCCCGGACGGCATCCCCGTACGTCTGCTCTTCGCCCTGGCCGGGCCGGCGGAGGATCCGGCCGCCCACCTTCAGATGCTTTCCCGCCTAACCCGCCTTCTCAGGGAACCGGATTTTCGTACGGCCGTGTCCGCCGCGGCCTCCGCCGAGGAGGTCGCCTCGGCCTTCCGGCGAAACGAAACGGAGTAGCCCTTGACGCCCCGGACCAAGTGGGACCTGGTGCGGTTCGCCTCCACCTTCTCGGCGCTCTTTGCCGCATGGCTTCTCTTCGCGGGTACGCCGGACGCCTATTCCTTGGCCGCAGGCGCGACCTCCTCGGCTGTCCTGGCCCTGTTCACATTCCGGTTTTTCCTGGAGGAACATGAGGCCGGGGCTCGGCACCTGATCCCGAACCCCCTGCTCCTGCTCCTCTACCTGCCCTACCTGCTGTATCGGATCTACGCCGCCAGCTTCGTCCTGGCCTTCGACATGATCGCGGGCAGGATGGACCCCCGGGTCGTGCACTTCAGGACCCGGCTGCGTTCGGACCTGGCCCGGGCCGTACTGTGCTCTTCCATCACCCTGACCCCAGGCACGATCGCCATCCTGATCGACGAGGACCACCTTCTGGTTCACTGGTTCACCGCGGAATCCTCCCACTCCCACCGTGCCCGCAAGGAGATCGCCGAATCCATGGAACGGTTCCTGGGAAGGATCTGGTCATGATCCCCTGGGATTTCGTCCTGTGGTTCTTCCTGGGATCCCTGGTCCTGGGCCTCGCGCGACTTATCATCGGACCCTCCACGACGGATCGTCTGGTCGGACTGAACCTGGTGGCCGGGCAGGTCCTGACCCTTCTTGTGCTCCTGGCGGTAAAAGAGGATGTAGCCCTCTATCTCGACGTAGCCCTGGTCTATGACATCTTCGGCTTCCTGGGCATCCTTGCGGTCGTCAAGTACTTCACGAAACGGAGGGTTTCATGAACGCGGCGCCCTGGATCGAGTTCGTCCTAATATTTCTTGGAATGGGCTTCGCCCTGCTGGGCAATATAGGCGTGTTCGTCATGCCCGATCCCTATACCCGGCTCCAGGCTTCCGCCACCTGCTCCACGACCAGCGTGATCTCCGTCATCCTCGCGGCCATGGCCGCATCGGGATTTTCCCCGACCACGGGCAAGTTGGCCATCATACTCCTGTATTTCCTGGTTTCCAGTCCCGTGGCCACGACCATCATCGCCCGGTACGCATGGGAATCGGGCGTCGTTCCCTGGAGAAAGCCCCGGCGGCCTCGGGGCGGGGACGTATCCGCATGATCGAAGCCTCCCTGATCCTGATGCTCCTGGTCGCGATCCTATCCTTAACGGCCCGGGATCTCTTGGCCATGACCGTGCTCCTCGCGGTCTTCAGCCTCCTGTGCGCCGTGGTGTTCTACTATCTCCATGCCCCCGACGTGGCCATCACGGAGGCCGCGGTGGGCGCGGGCGTCTCCACTCTGATCCTGGTCTGGGCCGTGCGCCGCACGACCCGAAGGGAGGAAGGGTGAAGACCCTCCGCCGCGCCCTGGGGCTCCTGCCCTTCCTGGCGGTCGCCGCGGCTGTCCTGGTTCCCTTGGTCTGGATGCCCGAAGCTCCGACGGCCCTGCGGGATTACTGCGTGCGACGGGGGGTCGTGGAAACCGGTGCTCCCAATCTGGTCAGCGCCGTCTACCTGGGGTGGCGGGCCTACGACACCCTGGGGGAAACCATCGTCCTCCTGTTGGCCGTCACGGGAGCCCTGTACCTCCTGGGAGGACGGGAATGAAGAAAACCGACGCCCTATCCGTGATAACCGGCAAACTGGGCCCCTTGGTCCTCGTGTTCGGGGCCTACCTGATTGCCTTCGGCCACGTTTCCCCGGGCGGGGGCTTCCAGGGAGGGGTCGTACTGGCCAGCGGAGTCCTCCTTCTTGCCATAGGACGGGGCACGGAGGCCGTGTTCGCCCTCCTTACACCCCGGCTCCTGGCCCGAATCGAGGCCGTCTCCTTTGCCCTCCTCCTCGCGACGGGGGTCATAGGGATGCTGGCGGGCAAGGGGTTCTTCGGGAACTTCCTGAGCGCCGACGGCGCGGGGAGTCCCGTGGGGTTCATCATCGCCCTGAACGTCCTGATCGGCGTAAAGGTAGGAGCGGGCGTGGCTTACCTCTGCCTGGTCCTGCTGAAGGATGCGGAACTATGATCCCTCGGCTTCTCTGCGGCGCGATTCTCCTGGTCGGATTGGCGGGCCTGATCTGGAACCGTAACCTGATCAAGAAAGTGGCCGCCCTGTCGGTCATGAACAGCGCGGTCATCCTGTTGTTCGTGCTTGGCGGAGCCCAAACAGGCATCCGGGCTCCCATCCTGACGGGAACGGACCTGCCCGTGGTGGACCCCCTGCCCCAGGCCCTCATGTTGACCGCCATCGTCGTAGGCGTGGCGGTCACCGCCCTGGCCCTTGTCCTGGCGGTCCGCCTCCACGAGCGATTCGGGACCCTGGATTCCCGGGAAATCGAACAGAGGATACGGGGTGAGCCCTGAGCGGCTGGCCTTCTGGATCGCGCTCCTGCCCCTC
>JAAYUR010000385.1 GCA_012517645.1 Treponema sp. | reverse complement strand
GCCACCGTCTCGGTCCGGGTCTGCTGGAGCATCACCTCGGAAGTCAGGACGAGCCAGGGATCCCGGGTCCTTCGCCAAGGAAAATCTCGGCCCTCCTCCCGGAAGTGCCGGAGCACGCCTTTCCGGAACTCGTCGATTTCGGAAGGCGTCGGGGTCATGACGACGGCGTTCGAGCTACGGGCAGCTTACTCGTCGTGTCCGAAAACGTGGACATACTCGACCAGGAGATCCTCGGCCCGGCCCTTGCAGCCCCCGCAGACAGTGCCGATCTTGGTGCGCTCCTGGAGGTCCTCCCAGGTCCGGGCTCCGTCCTTGACGGCCTGCTCGATATCCCGGTCCGTGATGTTCAGGCAGGTGCAGACCACCGTGGCTCCGATGTCCTTGAAGGCTCCTTCCCGTCCCGTCTTCGCCAGCCAGGAATCGATGGCGGCGCGCAGGGCCTTGTCGCCCAGGACGGAGCAGTGGATCTTGTTGTCCGGCAAGCCCCCAAGGCGCTTGGACACGTCCTCGGGCTTGAGCTGGTAGGCTTCCAGGATGGGAAGGCCCTTGACGATTTCGCTGAGCATGGAAGTGGACGCGATGGCGCTGGCGCAGCCGTAGGTCTTCCAGCGGACATCCCGGATCACGTCCTTGTCGTCCACCTGGAGGAAAAACTGCATCTGGTCCCCGCACTTCACGTTGCCCACGATCCCGTCCGCGTCGGCCTCGAAGTTCTCGTCCGGGTCGTAGACGTTCCGGGGGTTCATGAAATGGTCCTTGACGATATCCGAATACAGCCAAGTGAAGGCGTCCATGCTCGTTCTCCTTCTCGCCCTTAGGCGACGGTCGACATGCGCCGGAGGCGCTCGATTATGGGCGGGAGCTTCTCGATCACGTAGTCCACATCCTCCTCCGTGGAGTCCCGGCCCAGACTGAACCGGATCGAACCGTGGGCCAGCTCCGGTCCGAGGCCCGTGGCCAGGAGTACGTGGCTGGGCTCCAGGCTTCCGGAGGCGCAGGCGGAACCCGTGGAAACCTGGATGCCCTCCAGGTCCAGGTATAAGAGGATGCTCTCCCCCTCCGCACCGGGGAAGGATAGATTCAGGGTGTTGGGCAGAACCTCCGTCTCGTGGCCGTTCACATGGGCATAGGGCAGGCGCCGGGTAAGCCCATCCCGCAGGCGTTCCCGGAGCCGGCGCACCCGGGAGGAATACTCGGGCAGCTCCTTGAGGGCAAGGTCGGCGGCCGCTCCGAAGCCCAATATTCCCAGGTTGTTGTACGTGCCCGCCCGGTGGCCGTGCTCCTGGTGGCCTCCCCGGATGAGCGGAACGAGAGGGGCCCCCTTGCGGACGTACAGGGCGCCGATCCCCTTGGGTCCGTAGATCTTGTGGCAGGATAGGGTCAGGTAGTCCGCCTTCCATGCCTCCACGTCCACGGGGATCTTCCCGGCGCACTGGGTGGCGTCGGTGTGGAAGAAGGCGCCCGCGGCTCTCGCGACGGAGGAGGCGGCCGCGACGTCCTGGATCGTCCCGATCTCGTTGTTCGCGGCCATGACGGATACGAGCAGGGTATCGGGGCCTACGGAGGCCCTCAGCTCTTCCAGGTCTATCCGGCCCTTGGAGTCGACTCCCAGGAACCGAACCGGGAAACCTTCCTCCTCAAGCCACTTGGCCGCGTTGAGGACGCAGGGATGCTCGATGGCGGTGGTGACGATCCCTCTCCGGGGCCCCTTGCGCCCCAGGTGGAACATCGTGGCGAAGACCGTGTTGTTCGATTCTGAGCCGCCGCTCGTGAAGATGATCGAAGCCGGATCCTTGGCGTTGACCAGGCGGGATACCGAGGCCCGGGCTTGCTCGACCCGGGCGTGGGCGGTCCGTCCCGATTCATGGAGGCTGGAAGCGTTCGCGTAGACCTCCATGTCCTCGATCATCCGGGATTTGACGACCGGATGCAGGGGGGTCGTGGCGTTATAGTCCATGTATACGAAGCGTCGGTCCATTCCGTTCCACCTTCCGGGGCCTATCGGGCCCCTACGATCGCGCCACCACGGCGGACTCCTCCCCGGGGCGGGTCCCGTTTCCGGCGTCCTCTATGATGTCCGCAAGTGTCCGGTTTCCCAGGTACTCGTCGATAGCCGACTTGAGGCCGATCCAGAACTTCCGGGAACGGCAGGAGGAGTCGTGGCCGCAGATTCCCAGGGCGTCCACGCAGTCCACGGGCCTAACCTCCCCGTCCAGGGCTGAAACGACCTCGGCCATGACGATGGCCGCGGGGGGTTTGGCGAGGCGGTATCCGCCGTTCTTGCCGCGCTCGCTTCGAACCAAGCCGGCCGTAGTCAGCCGGGTCAGGATCCCTTCCAGGTACTTCGGGGATATGCTCTCCGCCTCCGCGATCTCGGCCCCCACGGCTTCCCATCCCGGCCGTCGGGCCAGGTAAGCCAGGGCGCGGATCCCGTACTGGGTGCGGGCGGAAACGGAGAACACGTCAATCCCCTTTTTTCCTATCGGGTTAGTAGGATTATACGCAGGATTGTTCCGCTCGTCAAGGTTCCGGATCCAGCCTGTCCGGGTGTTCCATATCCGCCTGTAGACCTGCGGTGCCTGCGGTCCTGGTTTTGGACGCTCAATCAAGATCCGCGGCGCTTCCGTTGGCGAGGCCCCGGCCCCTCCGTTCACCTCCGGGGGATTGCCCCGGCCGCTCGGGACCCGCCCAACAGGGCCGCCGCGGCGGTGGCCGCGTAGGGAAGCGCCAGAACCAGCTCCGCCGGTAGGGAAAGCACGGACTGGGCCGAGTTGGACAAGGCGAAGAGGACGCCGAACCCGAGGGCCGCAAACAAGAGTCCGGAGGGCCGCTTGCGGCCGAGGTAGACCACCACCAGGGCTATCCAACCCCGTCCCGCGGCGATGTTC
>JAAYUR010000355.1 GCA_012517645.1 Treponema sp. | reverse complement strand
TGGTCTGGTTCGGAAAGGCCGATCTCATCGAACCCAAGCCGGACGAATCCGGCCTGCTCGAGTTCATCGCCTTGGCCAAGAAGTCCATGAAAAGCTTCCATGTCCGAGCCAACTCGGACAGCCCCCGGGACGCGGCCTTGGCCCTCTCCTTCGGAGCGGAAGGAATCGGCCTGTGCCGCACGGAGCACATGTTCTTCAACGAGAAGAGGATCAACACCTTCCGGGAGATGATCCTGGCGGACAGCAAGAAGGACCGCCTAAAGGCCCTCGCCAAGCTCCAGGTCATGCAGAGGGAGGATTTCTACGGCCTGTTCAAGACCATGGCCGGCAAGGAAGTCACCATCCGCCTTTTGGACGCCCCCTTGCACGAGTTCCTTCCCCACAACGAGAACGAGATGGAGCTCTTCCTCAAGTACATGGGTTCGGGGACCAAGGGAGGCGCGAGCCTTTCCAAGGCGGAGATACGGGCGCGATTCGACGCCCTGGCGGAGTTCAACCCCATGCTGGGCCACCGGGGATGCCGGATCGCCGTCAGCTATCCCGAGATCTACGAGATGCAGGTGAGGGCCATCTTCGAGGCCGCCTACAAGCTCCAATCCGAAAAGGTCGACGTGCGGCCGGAGATCATGATCCCCATCATCATGAACTCTTCGGAGCTCAAGCTCATCGTGTACGGCAAGAAGATCGAGGGCAAGACCTATACTGGCCTCGTGGAGATCGAGGAGCAGGTGCGGAAGGAGCTCAAAGCCAAGCCCCTGCCGTACAAGATCGGCACGATGATCGAGCTTCCCGCAGCGGCCCTTTCCGCCGGGGAGATCGCCCGGTACTCGGAGTTCTTCAGCTTCGGCACCAACGACCTGACCCAGACGACCCTGGGTATTTCCCGGGACGACTTCAACGGGTTCATGCCGGACTATTCCCAGTTCGATTTGATCGACGGGAATCCCTTCTCGGTGCTCACCAGCCCGGTCAAGGAACTCATCGGCACTGCCGTGCGCAGGGGGAAGATGACCCGCCCGAACCTTGTCGCGGGTCTATGCGGGGAACACGGGGCCAATCCGGACAACATCCGGTTCTGCATGGAGGCGGGCTTGGACTACGTTTCCTGCTCCCCCTACCAGGTGCCCCTGGCCCTCCTGGCCATCGCCCAAGCGGAGCTGGAGGCTTCCAAGACGAAATCCCCCTGAGGCTTCGCGTTTTCGGGCGTTCCAGCGTTCCGATGAGGCCGCTGGAAAGAACGAGGCCGGCTCCCTTTTAGGGGGCCGGCCTTTTCGCTCCGGAGGAGTTCTACCCGGGCCTCAGGACGTGAACTCCACGGCCAGGGCCTGCTTGGCGGTTTCGATGACCGCCGCCGCCACTTTCTTGGCGTCCGCCAGAGGCACGCCCGCCTCTTTGTTGAAGGTCTTCTCGAAGAACATCCTCATGGAATCGAACATGTCCGGAAGGTAGTAGAAGCAGAAGGAGAAGTTGATTCCCGTGGGCTTGAGGATGGTGAAGGCTCCGTAGGAAAGAACGGCCTTCTTGCCGTAGTAGATGCGGGTCTGGTTCTTGGCCGTGTGGCAGTTCAGTTCGCTGAATCGCAGGGGGATCTGCTCCGAGCTGGAGCGGACGTAGGGCTCCTCGCTCTTCTTGGCATAGTTCTGGGGCTCGACCAGGATATACAGCTTTTTACCGTCCGTCTGGAAGGTAAGGCCGTCTCCCGAGGGGTAGATGGATTTCACGTTGTTGTACGAGACGACCTCATACCGGGAATAGGCTGAGTTGGGGCTGAAAAAGGACGACACGATGAAGCCGTGGTCCTTGGGGAGCTGGCTTTTCGCGTAGGCGTCGAAGAGGTCCATGGCTTTGACGGGCATACATTCCTCCTAACGGTTCGAGTATAGACTATCTGCCGGGTTTGGCAAGAGATTCCGCTGCCCTCGATCGTGCTTCCAGGGCCGCGGCGCGCTCCTTGTATTTCCGGGCCAGGTCCGCCGGACCGGTCTTCGCGTATATGCGCGCCATGTTGCGCAGGGGCTTGGGGTCCGCAGGGTCGAGCTCCGCGGCCTTGCGGAAGGATCCCAGGGCCTGCTCGGCCCGGCCCTTCCGGGCGTACAGGATCCCCAGGGCGCACCAGGGGCCGGATGTCCCCACATAGGGGGCTCCTTTTTCCAGGAGTTCCAACGCCGTGGCGGAGGCGCCGGATTTCTCCAGGCATAGTGCGAGGCCTAGAAGGTAATCCTCCTCGGCCGGAGAAGCCCGGAGCAGGGAGCGATACAGGGCCCCCGCCTCCCGGTACCGTCCGGTGTTGCGGTAACAGGCGGCCAGGGCCGAGTGGTCCGAGGATCCCGGGCTTTCATAGGGTATGCCGTCCTCGATGGCCTCCGCGGCGGCCTCGAACTCCCGGGCGGCCATCAAGGCGGAGACGTATTCCCTGCGGATCTTCGCGTTGTCCGGCCAGCGCTCCAGGTAGTCCGCGAAGGCTTCGAAGGATGCGGCTCGGTCGCCCAGGGATTCGCTGCAGGAGATACGGTACAGGGCGGCCAGTTCGTCCGCGGGGTCGGCCTCGAAGGTGCGGTCGAACCATCCTCGGGCCAGATCCGGCCGGCCGTCCCGGTAGAGAGCCTCCCCGAGGGCGAACATCAAGGGTGGATCCGCGGGCCGAAGGCGCAGCATCTTCTGAAGGGACTTGAGGACGTCGGGGCCCCCCTGGCCCAAACGGCACCGGCAGAGCACGGACCAGTATTCCACCGCGTCGGAATCGGCGCCGGCTTTTCGGGCGCGCCCGAAATCCGCCAGGGCTTCCTGGAACTCCGAAAGCTTCCAGCGGCATACGGCCCGATCGAAGAGGAGGTCCGGATTCCCGGGGTCGAGCTCCAGGGCTCGGGAAAGGTGCTCGACCGCCCGGTCGAAGCGCCCCAGCTCACGGCAGGCCTCCGCAGCGAGGGCCCGCATCCCCGCGTCGGGTCCGCCCCTGCGGAGGATGCCCACCGCCGCGCGCAGGGCTCCTTGGTAGTCGCCGTTCCTCAACAGGGCCACGGCGCGGTACCGCTCCGCAGACTCCTCGGTCCACGCGACGTCGGCCATGTCGGGCCAGAGGGACTTGAGGCGGGTAGCCGCGGCCGCGGCGTCCTCCGGCCTTCCGCCCGCCAAGAGCAGGAGCGCCTCCAGGGTGAGCAGGCTCGGGTCCCGGGGATTCTCCGCGAGCGCGGCCCGGCAGTCGGCCAAGGCCTCGGGGATGCGTCGGAGCTCCCGGTAGGCTCGACTGCGCCAGAGACGCTGGGCGACCCCGTCCAGGCCGTTGGAAATCACGAAGGAGAGCATCTGGCGGGCCATGTCCGGATCGCCCTTGTTCAGGGTGCGGACCGCGTGGACGAATAGGGCGTTCAGGTATCCCCGGAAGATCCTGGGATTCCCGGGATCCAGGGTGACCGCCCGCTCCAGGGCTTCCACGGAGGCCTTGCTCTTCCGGAGCCGCAGGGCGGACAAACCGAGAAGGGCCCAGGTCTCCGCTCCGTCCGCCCCGAGCTCCAGGGCCCGGCGTAGACAGCGGGCCGATTCCAGGGGTCTCGAGGCCGCAAGATAGGTCCTGCCCAGGAAAAACCAGCCCTCCGGCCGCGCCGAGGATGTCCGCAGGTACAAGCGGAATGCCCCGATGGCCTTGCCGAAGTCGCCCAGGGAGTGAAGGCTGCGCCCCAGGTATAGGAGGGCCTCGGGAACCTCGTCCGTCTCGGATAGGATGCGGGTAAGAATGTTCGCCGCGGATTCGTAGTCCCGCCGGGATCCCGCTTCCAGGGCTTGCCGAAAGAGTTCGGACCCCTCGGTCTTGGTCATGCATCGATTCTATCCGGCCCCGGCGGCAGGAGCAAGACGAGGGACGGAAAAACCGGAAGGCTCCCTTTCGAGTCCGCCCTTCCCGGGATATACTGGAGTCCCATGAAGCGATTCCAGTCGTTGGTCTTCACGATCGGCACCACCGCGGCCATGATCTGTATTTTGGCCCTGGTCTGGGCCTTCGTGTTTCGAGAGAGATCGACCCGGAGGCTCTACGCGGAATATGAGGTCTACCGGGCTCTGACGGCGCTGACGGACATGTACCGGGATCCCGGAGCGGTCATGCCTCCGGACGAGCGGATCCTGGGATTCGGACTCTACCGATCGGACGGGACCCTCCTGTACCAGTACGGCCGCGCGCCGGAACGACTGTCCCCGGAAATCCTGCAAGATCCGGCCTCGGCGCGAAGGTTCACCGACTCGTCCTTCATCCTCGTGCGCCCCTTCGGCATGGACCCGATGCGAAGACCGGTTCCGGGACGCCCGGACCGCCCGGGGGGCGGGATGATGATGCCCCTGGGGGGTGCCGCCCGGTTCGCCTACATCGAATACGGCCTGGGATCCTTCCGGCGGGAGCAGAGGGTCCTGATCGCCGGGGCTCTGGCGATCACCGCGGCCCTGGGGGCGGCATACGCCCTCCTGATCCACCTGTACGGAAGGAACCTCGATCTTCGGGACCGGGAGTACCAGAATCGGGAATTGGTCCAGCTGGGCCAGGCCGCCCGCACCCTGGCCCACGAGATCAAGAATCCCCTCGGGATCATCCGTGTGCAGAGCGCCCTGTTGGCGCGCACGGTTGGAAGCGGCTTTGAGGAGGGATTCCGCATCATCGACGAGGAGATCCGGAGGTTGGGTGCCCTGGTGGACCGGATCCGGGACTTCCTCAAGAGCGGGGAAGGCCGCCCGGAGAGCGTGGAGCTCCGGGAATTCCTGGAAGGCTGGGCTCGGCGTTACGGGGGCAAAGTCCGCCTGGAGGACCCTGTTCCGGAGGGAACCACGGTGCGCATCGACCGGGGAAGACTTACGGATATCCTGGATAATTTGGCCCGGAACGCCCTGGAGAGCATGGAGGAAAGGGCGGACGAGACTCCCGTGGAGGTTCTCGGATCCGTCAAACGAGGCCAGGCCGTCGTAGCCGTCCAGGACCGGGGTCCCGGAGTGGATCCCGGGGATGAACCAAGGCTCTTCGAGCCCTTCTTCACTACGAAGGAAACGGGCACCGGCATCGGGCTGGCCCTTTCTTCCAAATGGGCTCGGACCGCGGGAGGGACTCTCTCCTACCGTCCCCGGGAAGG
>JAAYUR010000524.1 GCA_012517645.1 Treponema sp. | reverse complement strand
CTTGGGCATACCGGAGGACTACGTGGTGCAGACCCTGGTCATCGTCGGCCGAAAGGGTTCCGACGAGCTCCTCTCGGACTGGCAGAAGGAGCGGGAAACCGGCCCCCGCCAGCGGGAACCCCTGGAGAAAGTGGCCTTCCGTAACCGCTGGCCGGACCCGATCACCGGATAAATCCAACAGGATTAACAAGCTGAGGAATGGATCAACAAGATAGGTATTCGAGCCAATTGAGGCTTTTTTAAAACTCAGGGAGTTTTGAAAAAGCCTCATCTTTAACCTTGTTCATCCTGTCGGAATGATCAGAAAAACCCCGTCCGGAAACCGCCCGTTGCGGATACCCCGGTACGGTGGTATTCTGCCCTATCATGGCGACTGCGATGATCATCGGGATCTGCGGAGGCTCCGGGGCGGGAAAGACCACGATCGTGCGGAAGATTTCCGAGGTCGTCTCGGACTTCGTCTTTATCCCCCAGGACAACTACTACAAGTCGGCGGAGTACATCTCCAATTCCAACATAACGGCCTTCAACTTCGACCACCCCGAGGCCTTCGACAACGACCTATTGTCCGCCCACCTCCGGGAACTCAAGGCGATGCGTCCGATCGAGATGCCGACCTACGACTTCGTGCACCATAGAAGGGCGGAACAGACGATCAAGGTGACGCCCCGGAAGCTGGTAATCTTCGAGGGGATCATGGTTTTCACCGATAAGGTAATACGGGACCTGATCGACCTGAAGATCTTCGTGGACACGCCGGACGACATCCGGTTCATACGGCGCTTAAGCCGGGACATCAAGGAGCGGGGGCGGACGGTGGACTCCGTGATCGAGCAATACCTAAACGTCGTACGGCCGGGCCACTTCGAGTTCATCGAACCCACCAAGCGCTTCGCGGACATCATCATTCCTGAAGGCGGGGCCAACGAGAACGCCCTGACGGTCCTTCTGACCTTCATACGGAACATCATCGACCCGAGGCCGTAACGGCCGAACCCAAGGAGCCTGGAATGGTTCTGCAGCAAGCCCTGCGCCTTGCGGAGTGGATAAGCACGGTTTCCTTCGCCGCCCTGTTCGCGGCCGTCCTGGTCTATGCCGCGTCTGGGTTTTCCTTTCTGGCCTCCACCCTGCTCGGGGCCGCATCCTTCGTCGTCCTTTTCCTCATGCGGGACACCTTGCTCCGGGCCGTGACCGCGGATATTCGGAAGCATCACTTCGACCGAGCGGCGACCCGCATCGTCATGGACTTCGTGGAACGCCTTCGCGTATCCTTCACCGTGGCGGACCTGGTGGACGCGGCGCGGGATTGCCTGGAGATGAGGGCGGACGCCAGCGTCCTGCTCATAAAGAGCGCCACCTGGGAGATCGTCTACGCGAGCCCTTCCACCCTGAGCAACGACCCCGGAACCCTGGAAACCCTGCGCCGCAATTTCCGGGAGTGGTCGGAAGGTTTCGCCTTCCTGTCCGACGACTACGGCCTGCATCCCTCGAACGTGGACTGCCGCGGCTATTTGAGCGTCTGCAAGGGATACCACCTGTTCGTCTTCTCCCGGTCCGCGGGGCAGGCGGAGCTGGAAGCCTTCCGACTGCTCCACGGGGAGCTTCAGCTGTACTTCGACCGCATCATCACCGTCGCCCGGCTGTACAACATCGCGAACCTCTCCAAGGAGTGGTCCCTGATCGCCGAAACCCAGCGCTCCTTCCTGCCCAAGGAGATGCCCAAGCTGGCCAAGCTGGAGACCGCCGCCTACTACCGTCCCCTGGTCAACGTGTCCGGGGACTACTACGACGTCATCCCCATCGATCACCGGCGCACCCTCCTGGTCGTGGGCGACGTCTCGGGGAAGGGGCTCGCGGCGGCCCTGATCATGGGCATCATCGTGAACACGATCCGCGTGGCGCCGGACAAGTCCGATCTGCCCGCCCTCGTCCGCGGCATCGATGAGGCGGTCCGGGCGATGCGGTTCGAGGACAAGTATACGGTGATCTTCCTGGGCATCGTCGACACGGGGGAAAAGGTCCTTCGCTACGTGAACGCCTCCATGTCGGATCCCATCGTGATCTCCCAAACCGCCCTGGGAGCCAAGCCCAAGAAACTGGAATCCACGATGAGCCTTTTGGGTTTATTGCCCCTGGAGAGCGACATCCCCGTGGAGGAAGTGCCCCTGCGCACGGACGACGTCATTCTCGTCGCCTCCGACGGGCTTCTGGAGCTGGAGAACGCCGCCGGAGAGCAATTGAGCGAATCCGCGTCCTTCGAGCGGCTCCTTCAACAGTCCTCCAAGGAACCGGTGGACAGCATCGTGGAGGAACTCGCGGGGTTCGCGTACTCCTTCGTGGAGGGGCGGCAGCTCCGGGACGACATCACGATCCTGGCCGCCAAGGTAGGCAGATTATGGGACTGACCCTCTTCGCGTTCCTGGCGCCCCCCGTGCTCTTCACGTTATGGAACCGGGCGCGGACCCGGATCCGGGATACCGCCTGGAGCCGGTACTTCCTGGCCATTGTCACGAGCTTTTCCCTCTTCACCGTCTCCCTGGGCATAGCCTATCTGGCCGCCCAGCCGTACACGATCGCTCAGCCCTTGCCTCTCTTCTTCACGCGCCTGGCCGCGGGCTCCGCGGCGGCGGGTTACATCTTCCTCTTCCGGGTCTGCGTCAGCTTCCCCTACGAGTCCAGGAACCGGATCGCAGACCTCGCCGCCCTAGCCCTCGTCCTGGGCGTCCTGGCCTTGACCCTGGGCACACCCCTGTACGTCCGCCACGTGGAACGGGTGAACCTGGATTTCCTCCGTGTGGAAGGCCCTCTCTACAACGCCGTAACCCTGGGGGCCGCGGGCCTGGGAATCGCGGGGGCGGTCCTTCTCCTGGCTCGAAGCCTGGCCATGAGAAGCCGGATCTTCCAACAGCAAAGCCTTATCCTGGTCCTGGGGGTCGTCTCCAGCATCGTCCTGGGGTACCTCACGGCCATCCGCCTCCCCCAGATCGGCCGAGTAGGATCCCTGTACCTAGTCTCCACCCTCAGCCCCATCCTGGTCGGGATCGGTTTCTTCTACGCGGTCGCCAGCTCCCGGATCTTCGCGTGGAGGGAGATAGCCCGGCGACTGGCCTCCTATATCGTCCTTTCGGTTTTAGCGGGCCTCCCGGTCGGAATCGCGGTTTCCGTCTTCCTCATGGTGCGGTCCTTCCCGTTGATCTCCCTCCTGGGATCCTTCTTCTCCTTCGTCCTGGGGTCGCGCATCGCCTCCGCCTTCGTCAACCGCTTCCTGGATCCCATCGCGGGGCGCAGGCAGTACCGGGAAAACCTTCAAAGCTCCCTGGCTCACGTCGACCTCGCGGGGGGGCGGGACGCGGTCCTCAAGGAGGTGCACGGGATACTCTCCGGCCCCCTGGGGTTTTCCGACTTCAGCGTGCTGGCTGAAGACGAGGACGGGGAACTTCGGGCCGTGTATTCGACGACCGGAACAAGCCTGGTCATCCGGGGGGATTCCCCGGCCCTTGGGGCCTTGACGGAAGGGGGGATCACGGTTCTTCTCAAGACGGACGTCGTCGCGAACCGATCCTACCAATCGACCAAGAAGGACCTTCTCGACATCTTCGACGCCCTGCGGGCGGAGGCCCTGATCGTGGTCCGGGAGGGAAGGCAGACCCTGGGTATCTTCGCCCTGGGAGCCCGGCTTTCCGGAGGAGACTACACATCCTACGACTACGAG
>JAAYUR010000204.1 GCA_012517645.1 Treponema sp. | reverse complement strand
GGGGTTTCGCGGCCTCCTTTGACACGGCTGCAAATTTCTACGCCGGAGGCACAGTGTTCGACAACGCGGGAGCCGTCCGGACCGGCCCCTTCCGGGCCGACGATGGCTTGGCTTGGCTGACCGCCGGGGGCCCCGTGGCCTTCACCCGGGGTGACCGGAACACGGATCGCCTTGTCCGGTACCGATGGGGCACGGGAGGATTTTCCACGTTTTGGCTGGATTGGGCGAATGCCGTGGAATCCGAGGTGATCGATTCCATTCCCTTCGACTCGAGCGACGAGCTCCGGGTCCTCTCCTTTGACCCCTCGGGTACCTGGTGGTTCGCCGACGACCGCAGGACGGGATATCTTTACAAGCTGAGGACATGGTGGAGATGAGACGCCAACGATTCCTGCGGGCGGCCGCGGCCGCCGCCTTCCTCGTCCTTACCGCAGCCTCCGCGATCTGCGACGAGGAAGGCGTCCGCGTCCTGGTCCGCTCCGGCGGCCCCTCCGGCGAAGCGTGGGCTGCCTCCCTCGCCTCCGCCCTGGCCCGATCCCCCAGCCTCGATTCCGTGATCCCCTGTCCCCCGGACCGGGACCCCGCGGAAGTGGCCGCCCGTCTCTCCTGCTCCCTGGCGGTGGATGTGGAGTCCGAGGCTCCGGCCGGATCGGACGCATCGTCCCGGTGGCGCGTTCTCGATCCCCTGACCTACGAAGCCCTGGCCTCGGGGACCATCACGGGCCCCTCCCCCACCGCCCGGGAGCTTGCGGAGTACTGGTGGATCCCCTTGGTGGAAGCCGCGGAGGCCGCCCTCCCGAAGGTGAAGAAAACCATGGTCCGGGTGAGCGCCGCCCCGGGAACCGAGATCACGGGACTATCCGAGGAGCCCTTGGTAATCCCGGAGGAAGGGTATATCGACTTGCCCTTGCGGGTCCCGGTCACCCGCCCCTGGCGGGCCGTCTCGAAGGGCGCCTATCCCGAATCGGGCTATTTCGCGGCCCTGGAGCAGGGCATGGTCTTGGTAATCCCTCGTCGCCCCCTGCGCCTATGGTCCGTGGAAGCGGGTCTTACGATGCTGTCCTTTCCGGAGCTCTGGGCGCACCGGAGCTTCCGAGAGGACAAGTACTTCCTGCGCCTCGGCATGGCCCAGTACCTCCTTGGCCTGTACTTGGTCAACGAGGAATATGGCCGGGAAACACCGCCCGCGATTCTATCCTTGCCGATGATTCTGCCCGGGGCCGGAATCGGGATGTACATCCTGCCCTCCGACGCCTACGTCCGCCCCTATATGTACGCATCCGCCTTCGCCCGGATCCTTCTCTTGAAGGGAGCCTTCGGGTTCGATACGGTCGCGCCGATCGGAACCAACGCCTTCCTGGGGGCCGAGTGGAGAGCCTTTCCCCGGACCGCGGTCTTTTTCGAACTCGGCGCCGCCCTTTACCCGTTCTGCGACGGATTCCTCATGGCCGCGTCCCGGGGCGGCCAAGACAACGGCGGGCCCTTTTTCAGCATCTTCGGGCCGGATTTCTATTTCGAGACTCCCCTGATCCGCTTCGGGACGAGGTTCACTCTATGACCAGCCGCCGTTTCCGCTTTCCGGCTTCCCGGGGCTCCGCCGCCCGGCCCGCCGCTCCGAGGCTCGGTCTCGCCTCCCTGGCCTTGGCCTCCCTGGCCCTGGCC
>JAAYUR010000008.1 GCA_012517645.1 Treponema sp. | reverse complement strand
TTGGACGTCCTCGCCTCGGGGGAGGAGAGCGCCCGATCCCTGGGCTTGGACGTTGGGCTGTTGAGAGCGGCCGCCGTGGCCGTCGCGGCCCTGGGCACCGCGGCCGCCGTGGCCGCGGGCGGAGTCGTGGGCTTCGTGGGGCTCGTCGCGCCCCACGCGGCCCGCCTGGTCTTCGGCCCCTCCCATCGCCGGCTCGTGCTCGCCTCCGCCGTAGCGGGGGCGGTCCTGCTGATGGCCGCGGACGCCCTGGCCCGAACCGTGCTGGCCCCCCTGGAGCTTCCCGTCGGCGTGCTGACCGCCTTCGCGGGGGCCCCCTTCTTCCTGGCCCTCCTGGCCCGCCGCGGCGGAGGCCGCCGTTGAGCGCGCCCGTCCTGTCCGCCCGGGGCCTGGCCTGCGGGTATCGGCGCGTCCCCGTGTTGAGGGATGTGAACCTGGACATCCCGGCCGGTGAGCTTACCGTGCTGGTGGGACCGAACGGATCCGGCAAGACCACCCTGTTACGAACCTTGGGAGGGCTCCTGCCCCCCCTCTCCGGAGAGGTCCGCGTACGGGGAGAGCCGATCACCCGCATGAGCGTGCGGAACCGCGCCCGGCTCGCGGCCTACGTGCCCCAGATGGAGACCCCGGTGCCCGGGTTCACGGCGCGCCAGACCGTGTGGGCCGGGCGCTTCGCCCGCCTGGGCTGGTTTGCTCCCGGGGGGCCCGAGGACGACCGGGCCGTGGCCGCCGCCCTGCAGGCCGTGGGCCTGCAGGGGGACGCCGAGCGCCCCGCTTCGGAGCTCTCGGGCGGGGAGTTCCGGAGGCTCCTGATCGCCCGGGCCCTCGCCCAGGAGGCCCCGGTCCTGCTTCTGGACGAGCCGGAAGCCCACCTGGACGCGGGCCATCAGGCCGAAATCCTGGGCATGCTCCGGCGCCTGGCCCGGGGCGGTGCGGCGGTGGCGGCGACCATCCACGACCTCAACCTGGCGTCCCTGTGGGCGGACCGGATCGGGATGTTGACCGGAGGGATGCTTTCCCCTCCGGTGGCCCCGGAGGAAGCCCTGTCCGAGGGGGCCGTGGAGAGGGCGTACAGGGCGGGGCTTGTCCGGGTGGGGCATCCCGGGGCCGATCGGCCCCAGTTCCTTCATCGGCCCCCTGAGGAGTAAGCCTCGAGTCTCCCGACGGATCCATCGGCCCGCAACAAGCTTCGTACCAGTGCCCCGATTTTGCGTTTTCCTCCTGATTCCAGTATCTTGGTTACCGTGAGCTGGACACCCTACGAGTCTACCCAGCGATCCCCGGCCCGAAACCTTGCATGGGAGGATGTCCTCCTGGAATCCCGGGAACGCGGACGGTCCGTATTCCTTGTTTACCGGAACGATCCCTGCGTGGTGGTCGGACGCAACCAGAATCCCTGGAGGGAAGCGGCGACGGATTCGGGATTTCCTGTTTTCCGTCGCCGGAGCGGCGGGGGCACGGTGTACCATGACCCGGGGAACCTGAACTGGTCGTTCATGGTGGAGAGGGACGCCTGGGTCGTGGACGACGCCCTGGAGTTCGTCTCCGCGGCCCTGGGCCGCTTGGGGATTCGGCCGACCCGGGATTCCAGGGGCGCTCTGTTCTTGGAGGGCGGCAAGATCTGCGGAACGGCCCGGAGGTACTTCGGCCCCTCGGTGCTGATCCACGGGACCTTGCTGGTGTCGTCGGATCTGCCGGCCCTTCGGCGCTCCCTGGCCGGGATCCCTTCGGAGGGGGATCGGGCTGTGGCCTCCGTGCGCTCCCGGGTTCGGAACCTCGAGGATGTAATTCCTGGTCTGACGGTGGATTCGGTGCGAGACGCCCTGTTCGCGGAACTGGAGTCCCGGTACGGGGCCCCGAAACCGGAGGACCCCGGCCGGGTCCTGCCCGAGGGCGCCTGGTCGGACCGGGAGAGGGAGCACGGATCCTGGGAGTGGGTGTTCGGAAGCACGATGCCGTTCTGTGTCGCCCTCGGGCCTGCTTCCGGGGCGGCCCCGGGAGACGAAGAGCTCTTCCTCCGGGTCCGGGAGGGACGGGTCGAAAGCGTCCGGACCCGGGCGGACATCGAAGGGGCTTCGGATCGGTCCTCGGATTCTAGGGTCCGAGAGCTTCCGGAAGCCTGGGCGGGGGAACCCTTCGACGCCGCCCTGCTTGAGGAGATCCGGGCCTGGGCGGCGGGAAGGGCCGCCGGGACAGGGAACGTTGATTCGCCAAGGCCCGGGGGGCCGGGCTCGGTACGGGACGGCGGTACAGGGTCTTGAAACCGGAAGGAGTTCTACATGGATTTTAATCAGATCGTTTCCGTTCTTCACTCACTCCTGGAGGAATCCAAGGTGGGGGTGCTCACCACGGTGGATGACCGGGGATACCCCCATTCCCGCTGGATGACCCCCGCCCTCCTGCCCCGGTTCCCCGGAAGGCTGTTCGCGGTCACCGGATCCCGGTTCGGCAAGGTGGGATTCATCCGGGAAAACCCGAAGGTGGAATGGGCCTTCCAGAGCCGGACCCTGGACCGAATCGTCTCCCTGAAGGGCAGGGCCTTCGTGGTGGACGAGCCGGAGCTGAAGGTCGAGGTGCTGGAGGCCATCGGGCCGAACCTCCAGGTCTTCTGGAGGATCAACCCCAAGGCCGGGGACCTGGTGGTGCTGGAGACGGAGATCGAGGAAGCGACCCTCTTCCTGCCCCTGAAGCAGGAATCCTTCCGTGCGGAGGCGAGCCATGGCTGAAAAGAAAACCCTGGGGGGGCACGACAAGAAGTTCCTGATGGGGCTCCTTACGTCGATGCACAGGATACGGGCCTTCGAGGAGAAGGCGGGGCAGATGTACGGCCTCCGGAAGATCGGGGGGTTCTGCCACCTGTACTCCGGGCAGGAGGCCGTGGCGGTGGGGGTCATCTCGGCCCTGGACCTGTCCACGGACTATGTCTTGACGGGATACCGAGACCACGGACATGCCCTGGCCTGCGGTATGGATCCCAAGGCCGCCATGGCGGAGCTCTACGGGAAATCCACGGGCTGTTCCAAGGGCAAGGGCGGTTCGATGCACTTCTTCGATGCGGGGAAGCACATGCTCGGCGGCAACGGCATCGTGGGGGCCCAGATCCCCGTGGCCGCGGGGGTCGCCTTCGCCCAGGCCTATAGGGGACGCCTTGCCGGGGGCAGGCCGACGGGGGCCACGGTCTGCTTTTTCGGGGACGGAGCCATCCACCAGGGCGCATTCCACGAGGCCTTCAACCTCGCGGGTATCTGGAAACTCCCCCTGATCCTGGTCGTGGAGAACAACCAGTGGGGCATGGGAACCAGCTGGAAGAAGGTCTCCTCCAACGAGGACTTCTCCGCCATGGCCGGGGCCTACTCGGCCCACGGGGAGGCCGTGGACGGCATGGACGTCCTTGCGGTCTTCGACGCGGCTTCCCGGGCGGTCAAGCGGGCAAAGGAGGAGGGCGCTCCGGCCTTGTTGGAAGCCCGAACCTATCGGTACAAGGGTCATTCCATGAGCGATCCCCAGAAGTACCGCACCCGGGAGGAGGTCGAGGCCTACCGGTGCCGGGATCCCATCCTGCTCTTGGAAGGGCGCATGGAGGAGGCGGGGCTCCTCTCGGACAAGGAAAAGGAAGCCCTCCGCGCGGAAGCCGAGGCCCTTGCCGAGGAGGCCGCGGCCTTCGCGGAGGCCAGCCCCGAGCCGGCCGCGGGGGAGCTGTACACGGACATCTACGCGGATCGGGAGACCGGCGGACAGGCTCCCTCGGAGGCATCATGGCTGTCATGACATATCGCGAAGCCCTGAACCGGGCCCTGGACGAGGAGCTCGCCCGGGACGAGCGGGTCCTCCTTATGGGAGAGGAGGTCGGGGAGTACGACGGGGCCTACAAGGTATCCAAGGGACTCTTGGCCAAGTACGGGCCCAACCGGATCCTGGATACGCCGATCACGGAACTCGGCTTCACGGGCCTGGGGGTGGGGGCCGCCATGGCGGGACTCCGGCCGGTGGTGGAGTGGATGACCCACAACTTCGCCCTGCTCGCCGTAGATCAGGTGGTCAACGAGGCCGCCAAGATGAGGTATATGTCCGGCGGTCAGTTCTCGGTCCCCATCGTATTCCGAGGCCCCAACGGCCCGGCGGAGTACCTCGCCAGCCAGCATTCCCAGGCCCTGGAGAGCTACTGGGCCCACGTCCCGGGCCTCAAGGTCGTGGCCCCCGCGACTCCGGCGGACGCCTACGGCCTCCTTAAAAGCGCGATCCGGGATGACGACCCCGTGGTGATGATGGAGGCCGAGATGATGTACGGCCTGAAGGGCGAGGTCCCCGACGAGGAGTTCCTGGTCCCCATCGGCAGGGCCGAGGTGCGCCGCCCGGGTTCGGACCTCACCCTGATCACCTATTCGAAACCCCTTTGGACGGTTCTAGAAGCAGCGGAAGAGCTGGCCCGGCAGGGCTTCCAGGCGGAAGTCCTGGATCTTCGGACCCTCCGCCCCCTGGACGAAGAGGCTATCTACGCGAGCGTGCGGAAGACCAACCGCTGCGTGGTGGTGACCGAGTCCTGGCCCCAGGCCAGCGTCGCCTCCCATGTGGCCTGGATGGTTTCCCGGAACTGCTTCGACCGCTTGGACGCGCCGGTGGAGCTGGTCTCGGGGGAGGACGTGCCCATGCCCTACAACCACGCCCTGGAGCTGGCGGCCCAGCCGAACGTGCCCAAGGTGGTGGCGGCGGCCCGGCGCGTCCTGTACGCGGAGGGATGATATGGCGGAAAAACTATACATGATCGCGCTGTCCCCGACCATGACGGAGGGTACGCTGACCCGGTGGAAGGTGGCGGAAGGCCAGGCGTTCAAGGCGGGCTCCGTTCTCTGCGAGGTGGAGACCGACAAGGCGTCCATGGACTACGAGGCGCCCAAGGACGGCGCTCTTCTCAAGATCCTCCTTGCCGAGGGAGGCCGCGCGGCCGTGGGGGACGTCATCGGGATCATCGGCAAGGCCGGGGAGAGTCCGGACTCCCTGCTCGCCCAGCTCACTGCGGGGGCGGGTGAGTCGTCCCCGGGGACGGCGGGCCCCGCGACGGCCGCCGCACTCCCGGCCGGCCCGGGCTCTGAGGGAGGCGTCCCCCCCGCGTCCGGCACTTCGACCTCCGGCGGCGCCGGGCGGATCCCCGCCGCCCCGGGTTCGGGGTCCTCGCTCCCTCCCTCGGCGCCCGCTGCCGAGCCGTCGGGACCGGCGCCTTCCTCGCCCCTGGCCCGAGTCCTCGCCGCCGAGCTGGGCGTGGACATCCGTTCCATCCGGGGGACGGGCCCCGGGGGCCGCGTCGTGAAGAGGGACGTGGAGGCCGCGGCGGCGGGGAGGGCGTCCCCCGCCCCGGCGGGCCCGCGCCCCGGCGCGGCCCCCTCGGCGATCCCCGGGCTCCGGGTGCCTGCGGCGGATCAGACGGTCCGGCGGGAGCCCGTGGCGGGAAAGCGGGCGGTCATCGCCCGGCGGCTGTCGGAGAGCTTCTTCTCGGCGCCCCACTACTATCTAAAACGGACCGTGGACGCCGAACGCCTCCTGGCCCTGCGGGAGGATCTTGCGGATGCCGAAGGCCGGAAGCCCTCGATCAACGCCCTCCTGGCCAAGCTCTCGGCCGCTGCCCTGGCCCGGCATCCCGCGGTGAACGCGGGCTGGACGGAAGACGGCAACGGGAACGCGGCCGTCGAGTACCGATCCCGGGCGGACGTCGGCCTGGCGGTCGCCCTACCGGACGGCCTGATTACCCCGGTGGTGCGGGACTGCGGGTCCAAGGGAATCCTGGACATCGACCGGGAGATGTCGGACTTGATCGCCAAGGCCAAGGGTCCCGGGCTGGCCCCCCAGGAATACACGGGAGCCACCTTCACGATCACGAACCTGGGAGGCTTCGGGGTGGAGGAATTCACCGCCATCATCAATCCCCCCGGTTCGGCAATTCTTGCGGTGGGAGCTGCACGGGCGGAACCGGTCGCGATGCCCGACGGTACCGTGTCGGTCCGGAGGCGGATGAGCCTGACCCTGGGCTGCGACCACCGGGTCATCGACGGGGCCGTGGGGGCAGCCTTCCTGCAGGACCTGGCCCGGATGCTTGAGGAGCCCGGAAGGGCGCTCGGTTAGAACGGCGGCGGCCTGTCCGGCCCAGGAGCGGCGGGCCGCTGGTTCCGGGGCGAAATCGGGGACTTTCCGGTTCCGCCCCGGGTACTATCCATATCCGCCCGATTTCTGTATAGTGAGCCCGAACCGGACGTGCCGCCGATGCGCGCCCGGGGAATGCACAACATCGGCGCCGACCCGCTCCACGGGCCCGTAGGGCCGAGGGAGGGGGTTTGGATATGGTAGCCGAATCCTGAAGACCCCCCGAAGCCTTCCCGAGAGGGACAGAGCCTCCCAATAACCTTCGCGATTCAACGTCCACCATTCACAGCACAAGCTTCGTGACACTACGGTCACACAAGGATTTCCATGAACGATTCCGGTTTCCGCTCTCTGGGGCTCATCGAGGCCCTCCTCTCCACCCTGGCCGAGGAGGGATACTCCTCTCCCACCCCCATCCAGGAAACGACCATCCCGAGCCTCCTCGCGGGGCGGGACGTGCTGGGCGTGGCCCAGACGGGCACGGGCAAGACCGCGGCCTTCGCCCTGCCCATCCTCCAGCGCCTGGCCGCTTCTCCGGCGCGCCCGGAGCCCCGGGCGGCCCGGGTCTTGATCGTGGCCCCCACCCGGGAATTGGCCGCCCAGATCGACGAGAGCTTCGCGACCTACGGCCGCCGCCTGCGGGCGACCCGGGCCTGCGTCTTCGGCGGTGTCGGCAAGAGTCCCCAGATCAAGGCCCTCTCCCGGGGGGTCGACGTCCTGACCGCGACGCCGGGCCGCCTCCTGGATCTCCACGGCGAGGGGTATATCCGCCTGGACCGGGTGGAGACGGTGGTTCTGGACGAGGCGGATCGCATGCTCGACATGGGCTTTATCCACGCCGTGCGCAAGCTCGTGGCCCTACTGCCGAAGAAACGCCAGACCCTGCTCTTCTCCGCGACCATGCCCCGGGATATATCCGTCCTGG
>JAAYUR010000472.1 GCA_012517645.1 Treponema sp. | reverse complement strand
TTCGACCTGGACGACTTCAAGAGCATCAACGACCGGTTCGGTCACGCCGAGGGGGACGCGGCCCTGAAGGCCGCTGGGGATATCCTGTCTTCCTGCTTCCGGGCGGGGGACATCGTTGCGAGGATCGGCGGCGACGAATTCATCGCCCTCCAGGCGAACACCAAACCCGGGGCCGTCGAAAGGCTGGTGGAACGTATCCGGAAGGCGTTTAAGGACTGGAACGAGATCTCCGGCAAGCCTTGGAAGGTCAACGTTTCCATCGGCTCCGCCTCCTTCGAGCCCTCCACCTGCGAAAGTTTGCCGGATTTGATCGCCCGGGCGGACGAAGCCATGTATGTCGACAAGCGAGGGAGGGCCGGGCAGGCTTGACGGTATACCGGGGCGCCGCTAGAGTTACAGTGCCCGTGAACGCCGCTTCCAGGAGCCGATCATGAAACGACCCGTCCTCGGTCTAGCCATGCTTTTAATAGCGTCCGCAGGTATCGCTCAACCCAAGGTCGCGGTGCTGGATGCCGATGTTCAGAAGGGCATCGATCGAAGCGCCGCGTCCGCGATCGCGGAAAAACTGACGGAACGGCTCGTGCTTTCGGGCCGCTTCATCGTGTTGGACCGGTCGAATGTCGAGCAGGTATTGCGAGAGCGGGAATTCCAGCTTTCCGGTCTCGTTTCCGATTCCGAGATCTCCCAGGCGGGAAAATACTTGGGAGCCGATTTCGTGGTCGCGATCCGGGTCCAGCGAGTGGACCGTACCTATATGGTCACCGCGAAGATGATCGCCGTGGATACGGGAATCATAGCCCGCCAAGCCTCCGCGGAGGGCGAGGGCCGGGCCTCCCTCCTGCTCGCGCTCGCGGAGGAAGCCGGGGACGGCTTGGCGGGAATACCCCGAAAGGCTCCGGCTGCCTCCGTAAAGAGGACGGCTCCCAAGACCGCAGCCGCACCCGACGCGGCCGCGATCGGTACCCGCATCTACGGCGGGATCGGGACCGGGGGCCAGCACCTGCGGGACGATTATGGACCCGAGTCCTACGAATCCATCGGCTTCGACCTCTATGGACTGGTCGGTCTGTGGAAGGGACTCTGCGCGGTCGGAAGCCTGACGTACCTGGACGCGGCTGGGGAGTACGGAGCCGTCACCCTGTCCGGGGATATCGGTCTCGGTTACGCCCGTCCTCTTGGCATTCTGCTTCCCTGGACGGCGGTCAAGATCGGGTACGTTTTCCTGGATTGGCAAGCCTACCCCTCGATCCAGTCGGATCTCCAGTACAGCCTGGATCTGGGCACCGACCTACGCCTGGGCCGCTTCTTGCTGGGAGCGCGGGTCCAGCTTTCCTTGGCGGCCTTCGCGGATTCCGGCTACGGACTCCGGGCCTTCCAGGATTCTCTTTGGCTTATGGCCGGCTGGAAGCTTTGACAAGGGCCAGGAAGTCCCGGGCGTTTTCGGACATGCGAAATATCAGCTCGAAGGCCTGATCCCGTTCCTGCACGGACAGGCCCCGGAAAAGCACGTCCGTCCAGGCCCGCAGCTCTTTGTCCAACACATCCACATAGGCTCGACCCGGATCAGTCACATAAAGATGATGCATCCTCCGATCCCGCGGATCCACGACGCGTTGAAGGTACCCCGCCCTTTCCAGGGCACCTACGGCACGCGCCGTCGTGCCCTTGTCGAAAGCCAGCTCCTCGGCCAGCTGGTCCTGGCTGATTCCGGGCAGTCTGAGGGCGGCCAACAGGAACGGGTATTGGCCGGGGCCCGCTTTTAGGCCCCGGAGCCTGCGGCCGAGATGGATCCGGCTGTATCTGTAGAGGATGGAAATGTACCTGAGAACAGTCGGGGTTCTCACGATTCCTCTCCCACGACCGGAACCGGCTCCGAGATCGCTTCCGGAGGCGCCTCGGCCCGGAAG